>NZ_JBFAQR010000049.1:0-59553 GCF_040678815.1 Kitasatospora sp. NPDC049285
CGATCTCGGTGGCTCAGGGGGTGCGCGGCGATCCGGATCGCCAGCGGCAGGTGGCCGCACAGCCCGACCGCCTCGGCGGCCCGGGCGGGCTCGCGGGCGATCCGGTGCTCCCCGGCGATCCGGGCGAACAGCGCCACCGCGTCGCCGGGCGGCAGCACGTCCAGCGGCAGCGCCAGCGCGCCGTCCAGCGCGGTCAGCTTGCGGCGGCTGGTGACCAGCACCAGCGAGTCCCCGGCACCCGGCAGCAGCGGCCGGACCTGCGCGGTGTCCGCGGCGTCGTCCAGCACCACCAGGCAGCGCCGGCCGGCGAGCCGGGCCCGCCACAGGCTGCTGCGCTCCTCCAAGGACCGCGGGATCCGCTCCGGCTCCAGCCCGTCGGCGCGCAGCAGCACGGCCAGCGCCTGGGCCGGCGGCACCGGGGCGCGGGTGTCGCTGAAGCCCTCCAGCGCGACGAAGAACTGCCCGTCCGGGTACTCCCGGGTGACCTGGTGGGCCAGGTGCACCGCCAGCGTGGTCTTGCCGACGCCGCCCATCCCGTCCACCGCCAGCATCAGCGGCGCACCCGCGGCGCCGCGGCCGACCGCCTCGCGCAGCAGTGCCAGTTCGGCCGCCCGCCCGGTGAAGTCGGCCAGGTCGTGCGGGAGGCAGTTGCGCGCTCCGGCCGGGAAGGCGGCCGGAGCCTCGCCGGCCGCCTCCGGGCGGCGGCCCGCCGCGGTGGGGGTCGCGGCACCGTGCACCCCCGGCGCGTCCGCCAGGATCTCCGCCTGCAGCGCCCGCAGTTGCGGGCTCGGCTCCAGGCCCAGCTCGTCGGCGAGGAACCGGCGCCCCTCGTCGTACACCGCCAGCGCGTCGGCCTGCCGGCCGCTGCGGCACAGCGCCGTCATCAGGCTGCGGCGCAGCGAGTCGCGCAGCGGGTACTCCGCCAGCAGTGCGGTCAACTCGCCTACCAGCGAACTGGTCTCACCGACCTTCAGGCGCAGCGCCATCAGGTCCTCGATCGCGGTCAGCCGCTGCTCGTTCAGCTTGACCGCGGCGCTGGTCACCGCCGGGCAGTGGATGCCGGCGAAGGCGTCGCCGCGCCACAGGTCGACCGCCGACTGCAGCAGCCGGATCGCCTCGGCGAACCGCCCGTCCCGTTCGGCGGCCCGCGCCTCCCGGACCTTCCGGGCGAAGCGGTGCGCGTCCACCGCGTCCTCCGGGACCACCAGCCGGTAGCCGACGTCGACCGTCACCAGCCGGTGCTCGCTCACCGACAGCACCCGGCGCAGGTCGCGGATCGCGTTGTGCACCTGGGGGCGGGCGGACGGCGGCGGGTCCTCCCACAGCTCGTCCACCAGGGCGTCCATCGGGACCACCCGGTTGGCGTTCAGCAGCAGCAGCGCCAGGAGCCGGTGCTGCCGCATGCCGCGGACGTCCACCAGCACGCCGGACTGACGCGCCTCCAGGGCGCCCAGGACCAGGAATTCCATCTCACTCACCCCCGTCGTCGGTCGGAGCCGGATACTGCGGTCGGATTCTTCGGATACCGCGGTGCGGTGCTTTCGCTGACGGTGGTTCAGGAGCCCCAGGTGACGTCGTCCGTGTGGACGGTGGGCGGCAGGGTGGGGAGTGCGCCGGGGTGGTCGACCGGTACGGTGACGGCGCCGTCCGCGACGTTCCCGGAGAATTCCGCCGAGGCCGCCGAAATACCCAGGGCGGTGAGCGCGAGAACCGAGATTGCGGCGAACTTGGCGACACGGGTGGCCAGCACGGAATTCTCCTCAAGTGTGGTTTCGGATTTCTCCCCGGGCGCCTCGCCCGGGTTCGGGTCCGGCGTTTCGCTCCCGCCGACATCTCTACTGTGCTCCGCCCGGCCCGCCGAGGGAACAGCAGTCGCCTGGACGGAACATGCACTGTCCTAAGCCGTCCACCGCGAGCAGCCGAAGGGCCGTCAGTCGAAGCCCCACCAGGGTCCGGGCACCAGCGCCGCACCGACCTGCACCACCTCGAACCCCGCCAGCCCCGGGTCGCCCGCGGTCGCCCGCACGACCAGCGCGCCGGCCCCCGCCTCCGCCTCCGCGAGGCTCCCGGCCAGGCTGAACAGACCCACCGTGACCTCCCCGGACGCCTCCGGATGGACCGTCACGTGCTCCAGCGCGTCCCGCTCCAGCGCATAGGACCCGATGATTTCCGCGAGCCCCGGCGGAACGCCCCGACCGGCCGGAGCCCGCAGCCTTGCATGCACGAGATACATACGTCCATCTTCGGTCCCTGATGAGGTACCCGAACCGTTTCCGGATAGACGCTTTATGCCATGGCATAAAGCGTCCCGGTGACGCGTGGGGGAAGAGTGCGGAAAACCTGCGCGAGCGACGGGTGTTCCGGACCGGGTCCCGCCTCTGGCCTGTTCCGCCCCGGCGGCTACCCTCCTGGCTGTGAAGCTCACCGAACCCCCGTCCAGCCGCCTCGGCTGGCTCGACGCGCTGCGCGGCATCGCCGCGCTCTCCGTCGCGATCTACCACCTGGCGCTGCCGTTCGTCTGGCTGCACGCCAACCACGAGCCGCGCTACCTGGACCCGGGCATCTTCGGCGTCATGCTGTTCTTCCTGGTGAGCGGCTACATCATCCCGGCCTCGCTGGAGCGCCGCGGCGACGTCCGCTCGTTCTGGGTCGGCCGGGCCTTCCGGATCTACCCGGTGGTGGCGGTGACCGTGCTGCTGTGCCTGCTGGTGCTGCCGCGCCGGCACCAGGTGGTGCAGGGCTGGGTGTTCGACCACCCGCTGCTGGCGCTGGCCGGAAACGGCCTGATGCTGCAGGACCTCTCCGGGGTGACCAACGCGATCGGCGTGATGTGGACCCTCAGCTACGAGATGGTCTTCTACTACTTCGCCACCGCGCTGTTCGTGACCGGGCAGCACCGGCGCAGCGCCCCGATCTCGGTGGGCTTCGCGGCGGTCGCCCTGCTGTTCGGCTCCCGGCTTCCGCTCGGCGCGCTCTCCGACGGCCAGTCCGCCACCCGGTACCTGGTGCTGGGCTGCCTGCTGGCGGTGGGCGCAGCGATGGCCGCGATCCTCACCGGCCGGGCCGCGCTGGTACGGGCCGGCGGCGTGCTGCTGGGCCTGCTGGGGCTGCTGCTGGCCGGGGTGAACGGCCGGTCGGCGGCGTTCGAGACCATGATGATCTTCGCGACGATGTTCGCCGGCACCGTGCTCTACCGCTGGGAGCACGGCCAGATCGACCGGCTCAAGGCCACGCTGACCTGCGCCTTCGTGATCTGCGCGGGCGTGCTCTCCGGCTACCTCTACGACCACGGCCCGGCGCTGTGGCGCACCTGGAGCGAGACCTGGCGGGCGTTCTCCTTCGCCTACCTCGCGGCCTGGGTGGTGTTCCTGGCGGGCATGGCGCTGCGCCACCGCCGGTTCCCGCGCGCGCTGACCTGGCTGGGCGCGGTGAGCTACTCGGTCTACCTGCTGCACAACCCGGTGATCCACGCCATGGAGTGGCTGCTGGAGGACACCGCGCCGTTCACCTCGTGGCCCGACCGGGCCCTGCAATTCGGCGGGTTCCTGGCGGCGCTGCTGGTGCTGTCCTGGCTCAGCCACCGGTGGGTGGAGCTGCCGTTCCAGCGGCTCGGCCGACGGGTCGTCAAGCGGCTGGCTGCGTCCGGCGGCGGCGGGGACCAGGGTGCGGCGGAGGCCGCGCCGGAGCGTCCGCTGGCGGCTGCGCGGTAGGGCGGAGGCAGGAGGGCCGGCGGCGGGCGGGGGCGACCGCCGCCGCGGTGGTCAGCCGACGGCGGCGGTGACCGCGATGTGGTCGGGGAGTTCGCCTCCGCTGTCGAGGAAGTGGGTGAGCGGGAGGGTGGCCGCGCCGAGGGTGACCGCGTCGGGGCCGAGGTGGCTGAGCTCGATGGTGGTGCGCGAGCGCGGGTAGGTGAGGGCGTAGCTGGTGGCGGCCTCGCGGACGGCGGGCAGCAGGCGCGGGCCGAGCAGCAGTCCGGCCCAGCCGCCGATCACGATCCGCTCGGGGTTGAACAGGTTGACCAGGTCCGCGATGGAGGCGCCGAGCAGTTCGGCGGCCTCGTCGAGCAGGGCGACGGCGCTGGGCTGTCCGGCCTCGGCGGCGCGCAGCAGCGCGGCCAGGCCCGCCTTCTCGCTGGTGCCGGGGCGGGTGCCGTCCCAGCGTTCGACCAGTGCCTCGGCGCCGACGTAGGCCTCCAGGCAGCCGCGCGAGCCGCACCGGCAGCGGCGGCCGCCGACGTGCACCTTGGTGTGGCCCCACTCGCCGGCCGAGCTGGTGGCGCCGCGGAAGCGGACCCCGTCGGCGATCACGCAGGCGCCGACGCCGGAGCCGAACAGCGCGACCACGGCGTGCCGGCTGCCGCGCCCGGCGCCGAACCACATCTCGGCCTGGCCGAGCGTCTTGGCGCCGTTGTCGACGTACAGCGGCAGTGCGGTGTGCTCGCGCAGCAGGCGGCCGAGCGGGACGGCGTCCCAGCCGAAGGTCTGGCCGTGCACGACCACGTCCGCGCCGGGGTCGGCGCTGGTGCCCTGCTCGACGATGCCGGGGACGCCGAGGCCGACGCCGAGCACGCTGTCGGCCGAGACGCCGGCCGAGGCCAGCACCTCGGTGAGGCCGGTGGCGATCATCCCCACCACCCGCTCCGGGTCGTGGGCGGTCTCCAGCGGCTGGTCGGCGGAGGCGAGTTCGGTGAGCGCGAGGTCGAACAGGGTGACCCGGACCTGGGTCTCGCCGATGTCGATGCCCACCAGGTGCGCCTGGCCGGGGGTGACCCGGAGCAGGATCCGCGGGCGGCCGCCGTCGGACTCGACCGAGCCGCACTCCTCGATCAGGCCGTCGGTGATCAACTCGCCCGTAACATTGCTGACCGATCCGGCGCTCAGTCCGGTGGCGGCACCGAGCTCCTGGCGGCTGAGCGGACCGTTGAAGTACAGGTGCCGCAACAAGGTCGAACGGCTGGATCGGCGCAGGTCGCGAACGGTCTGCTTGCCTCGCGGTGTCATGGGGTCTCCTCCTCCGTTGCAGAATCTACGCGGTCGCAGCTCTTGACGTCCACTTTTCTCAGACGTTAAATCTCGCCGTGAAGTAAGCGCCCTGGTGCCGTACTTCACCCCCACGAGACGACAGCCCGAGAGGGGCTTCTCCATGCGCACCCACCGGATTCCCGCCGCCCTCGCCCTCACCGCCGCCATCACGCTGACCGCCACCGCCTGCGGCGGCGGCGACAGCGGCAGCGGCGGCGGCACCAACTCCAGCCCGAAGACCCTGACGTACTGGGCGTCCAACCAGGGCAGCAGCCTGGAGAACGACAAGCAGGTGCTGGAGCCGGAGCTGAAGAAGTTCGAGGCCCAGACCGGCATCAAGGTCAACCTCGAGGTCGTCCCCTGGTCCGACCTGCTGAACAGAATCCTCGCCGCCACGGCCTCCGGCCAGGGCCCCGACGTGCTGAACATCGGCAACACCTGGTCCGCGTCGCTGCAGGCCACCGGTGCGCTGCTGCCGTTCGACCAGGCCACCTTCGACAAGATCGGCGGCAAGGACCGCTTCCTGGCCTCGACCATCGCCTCGGCCGGTGCCAAGGGCAAGGACCCGGCGGCCGTCCCGCTGTACTCGATGGCGTACGGCCTGTACTACAACAAGAAGCTCTTCCAGGCGGCCGGCATCGCCAACCCGCCCGCCACCTGGGAGGACCTGGTCGCCGACGGCAAGAAGCTGACCACCGGCTCGCAGTACGGCCTGGCGATCGAGGGCGGCAACGTCTCGGAGAACGTCCACCACGCCTTCACCCTGGGCATGCAGCACGGGACCGGCTTCTACGACGCCTCCGGCAAGCCGAAGTTCGACAGCCCCGAGGCGGTCGCCGCGGTCAAGCAGTACGTCGACTTCATCGCGAACGACAAGATCGCCGCCCCGGGCAACGCCGAGTACGCCGCCAACCAGTCGGTGACCGACTTCGCCACCGGCAAGGCCGCGATGCTGATGTGGCAGTCCGCGGGCGCCAACCTGAAGTCGCACGGGATGAACCCGGACGACTACGGCGTCGTCCCGGTGCCGGTCCCGGCCGGCGCCACCGGCGACAAGGCCACCAGCTCGATGGTGGCCGGCATCAACCTGGCGGTCTTCAAGAACACCAAGAACCTCGACGGCGCCCTGAACTTCGTGAAGTTCATGACCAGCGACGACGAGCAGAAGTTGCTCAACGGCACCTACGGCTCGCTGCCGCCGGTGAAGGCCGCCCAGTCCGACGCGAAGTTCGCCACCCCGGAGCTGCAGACCCTGGCCGGCGTGCTGCAGAAGAGCGCCGCCCCGCTGCCGCAGGTCGCCAGCGAGAGCCAGTTCGAGACGCTGATCGGCACCGCGGTGAAGAACCTGCTGGCGTCGGCCGCCGCGGGCAAGCCGGTCACCGAGGCCACGGTCAAGGACGAGCTGTCCAAGGCCCAGCAGCAGATGCCGGCGAGCTGACGTGCCGCAGAACCTGATCAACCGTCAGACCGCCGATGAGGAGGCCGCCCCGACCGGGGCGGCCCCCGCCCCCCGGCGCCGCCGCCTCAAGCTGGGCAAGGGCAGCCTGCCGTACGTGCTGCTGTTCCCGGCGCTCGCCGCCGAGCTGCTCATCCACATCGTGCCGATGCTGACCGGCATCGTGATGAGTTTCAAGCAGCTCACCCAGTTCTTCATCCGCGACTGGTCCGCCGCCCCGTGGGCGGGCTTCGACAACTACCAGGTGGCGCTGAAGTTCGACGCCCCGGTCGGCAAGGCCCTGCTCGCCTCGTTCTGGACGACCTGCCTGTTCACCGTCCTCTCGGTCGGCCTGTCCTGGCTGGTCGGCATGGCCGCCTCGATCTTCACCCAGGACGCCTTCCGCGGCCGCGGGCTGCTGCGCGCGGCGTTCATGCTGCCGTACGCGCTGCCGGTGTTCGCGGCGGTGATCACCTGGTCGTTCATGTTCCAGCGGGACACCGGCCTGATCAACCACGTGCTGCACGACCAGCTGCACCTGACCAGCGACAAGCCGTTCTGGCTGATCGGCGACAACAGCTTCTGGGCGCTGCTGACCGTGTCGGTCTGGAAGGGCTGGCCCTTCGCCTTCCTCAGCCTGACCGCCGGGCTGCAGAACATCCCGCGCGAGCTCTACGAGGCCGCCGCGATCGACGGCGCCGGGGTGTGGCAGCAGATCCGCCGGATCACCCTGCCCTCGCTGCGCCCGGTCAACCAGGTGCTCGTGCTGGTCCTGTTCCTGTGGACCTTCAACGACTTCAACACCCCGTTCGTGCTGTTCGGGAAGGCCGCCCCGGCCGCCGCCGACCTGATCTCGATCCACATCTACCAGTCCTCCTTCATCACCTGGAACTTCGGCCAGGGCTCGGCCATGTCGGTCCTGCTGCTGCTGTTCCTGCTGCTGGTGACGGTGGTCTACCTGGCCGTCACCAACCGCCGCAGGGACGCCGAATGATCAACCCGCCCGCCTCCTTCCGCTGGCTGCGCCGGATCGTGCTGCTGGTGCTCACCGTCTTCACGCTCACCCCGGTCGCGGTGATGCTGAGCTCCTCGCTCAAGCCGCTGCAGGACGTCCAGGGCCCCTGGCGGTGGATCCCCAGCAAGCTGACGCTCCGTCCGTACGTGGACATCTGGAGCACCGTCCCGCTGGCCAAGTACTTCACCAACTCGCTGATCGTCGCGGGCAGCGCCACCGGCCTGTCCGTGGTGATCGCGCTGCTGGCCGGCTACGCCGTCAGCCGCTACCGCTTCCGCGGCAAGAAGATCTTCACGGTGACGGTGCTCTCCACCCAGATGTTCCCGGGCATCCTGTTCCTGCTGCCGCTGTTCCTGATCTTCGTCAACATCGGGAACACCACCGGCATCGCGCTGTACGGCAGCCGCGGCGGACTGATCCTCACCTACCTGACCTTCTCGCTGCCGTTCTCCATCTGGATGCTCGCCGGGTACCTCGACTCGATCCCGCGCGACCTCGACGAGGCCGCCTCGGTCGACGGCTGCGGCCCGATCCGCACCCTGGTGCAGATCGTCGTCCCGGCCGCGCTGCCCGGCATCATCGCGGTCGCGGTGTACGCCTTCATGACCGCGTGGGGCGAGGTGCTCTTCGCCTCCGTGATGACCAACGACCAGACCCGCACGCTGGCCGTCGGCCTCCAGGGCTACGCCACCCAGACGGACGTCTACTGGAACCAGGTGATGGCCGCCTCACTGGTCGTCAGCCTCCCGGTCGTCGCCGGATTCCTGCTGCTGCAGCGCTACCTGGTGGCCGGCCTGACCGCCGGAGCCGTCAAGTGACGGACCGTCAGGCCCGCCCGCTCACCCTCGAAAGGACCACCGTGAACCCCCTCGACGCGCTGCCGGCCAACTTCCGCTGGGGCGCCGCCACCGCCGCCTACCAGATCGAGGGCGCCGCGAGCACCGACGGCCGCGCCCCGTCGATCTGGGACACCTTCTCGCACACCCCGGGCAAGGTCGCGGGCGGGGACACCGGCGACGTGGCCTGCGACCACTACCACCGCTGGCCGCAGGACCTCGACCTGGCCGCCGGCCTCGGCCTGGACGCCTACCGCTTCTCCATCGCCTGGCCCCGTGTGGTGCCGCTGGCCGACGGCAAGGTCAACGCGGCGGGCCTGGACTTCTACGACCGCCTGGTCGACGGCATGCTGGAGCGCGGCCTCACGCCCTTCCCGACCCTGTACCACTGGGACCTCCCGCAGGCCCAGCAGGACCGTGGCGGCTGGCCCGAGCGCGCTACCGCCGAGCGCTTCGCCGAGTACGCCGCCGTGGTCGCCGAGCGGCTCGGCGACCGGGTCCGCGACTGGTGCACCCTCAACGAGCCGCTCTGCTCCTCCTGGATCGGCCACCTCGAAGGCGCGATGGCGCCCGGCCTCACCGACCTGACCGCCGCCGTCCGCACCTCCTACCACCTGCACCTCGGCCACGGCCTCGCCGTGCAGGCGCTGCGCGCGGCCGTGCCCGGCGCCCGGATCGGCATCGTCAACAACCTCTCCACCATCGAGCCGGCCTCGCAGTCCGAGGCCGACCTGGAGGCCGCCCGGCGCGCCGACGGCCACATCAACCGCTGGTGGCTCGACCCGGTCCTCGGCCGCGGCTACCCGCAGGACATGGTCGACCTGTACGGCGTCGAACTCCCGGTCCGCGACGGCGACCTGGAGCTGATCTCGGCCCCGCTCGACTGGGTCGGCCTGAACTACTACTTCCGGCAGATCGTCGCCGCCGACCCCAACGGCGGCGTCCCCGGCTTCGTCCAGGTGCCCGGCCCCAACCCGGAGCGCACCGCGATGGACTGGGAGGTGCACGCCCCCGGCATCGAGGAACTGCTGCTGCGCCTCACCGAGGAGTACGGCGTCCGCGAGCTCTACGTCACCGAGAACGGCTCCGCCTACCGCGACACCGTCACCGCCGACGGCCGGGTCGACGACCCCGAGCGCACCGCCTACCTGGAGGGCCACCTGGCCGCCTGCGCCCGCGCCGTCGCCAAGGGCGCCCCGCTGGCCGGGTACTTCGCCTGGTCGCTGCTGGACAACTTCGAGTGGGCGTACGGCTACGACAAGCGCTTCGGCCTGGTCCACGTCGACTACCCCACCCAGACCCGCACCGTGAAGGCCAGCGGGCAGCGCTACGCGCAGCTCATCTCCGCGCACCGCGCCCGGGCCTAGCGGCCCGCGACCCGGCGCGGCACCCCCCACCTCGTCGCGCCGCCCACCGCGTGCCGCCCCCTGACTGCCCGGCAGCTGTCGGGCCCCCACCACAAGGGAGCAACGCAGAATGAACCACCCCACCGGAGAGCGCGGCCGCCTCGGCCGTGCGGCCGTCGCCCTGGCGGCGCTGGTCGCCGCCCTCGCCGTCCCGGCCACCCAGGCCGGGGCGGCGGGGACGGAGACGGCGCTCGGCCGCACCGGCTGGACCGCCACCTCCAACACCCCCTCCTCGACCGGCGACGCCCCGGCGCACGCCGTCGACGCCGACACCGGCAGCCGGTTCAGCTCCGACACCGCGATGACCGCCGGCATGTGGCTGCAGCTCGACCTCGGCTCGGCGCAGTCCTTCAACCAGCTGACGATGGACTCCGGCGGCTACCCGGGCGACTACGCCCACGGCTACCAGGTCGAGGTCTCCGGCGACGGCACGAACTTCACCACCGTCGACACCGAGACCGCCGCGGCCAACCCGGTCACCGCCACCTTCCCGGCCCAGCACGCCCGCTACGTCCGGATCGAGCTGACCACCGGGGTCAGCCCCAACTGGTGGTCGATCGTCGACCTCAACCTCTACACCGACGGCACCACCGGCACCGACCCCGGCACCGGCACCCCGCCGCCGCCCACCGGCGGCGCGCTCGGCGACAACGTGATCGTCTTCGACCCGGGCATGGCGCAGTCCGCCATCCAGTCCCGGCTGGACGCGCTCGCCAACCAGCAGGGCGCCAACGAGTTCGGCGCCCAGCGCTACGCGCTGCTGTTCAAGCCCGGCACCTACGGCACCGCCGCCGCCCCGCTGAACTTCTCCCTGGGCTTCTACGAGACCGTCGCCGGCCTCGGCCGCAACCCCGGCGACGTGGTGATCAACGGCAGCGTCGACGTCTACAACCAGTGCACCGGCGGCGACCAGAGCCAGTGCTACGCCACCACCAACTTCTGGCGCTCGCTCAGCAACCTCACCGTCAACGTGGCCGGAAAGTCCGGCTGCTACAACGGCGCCGACTTCTGGGCCGTCTCCCAGGCCGCCCCGCTGCGCCGGGTGCGCGTCAACGGCAAGCTGACGCTGATGGACTACTGCACCGGCTCCCCGGCGTGGGCCAGCGGCGGCTTCATCGCCGACTCGCAGGAGACCGGCGGCGGCATCACCAACGGCTCGCAGCAGCAGTACTTCGCCCGCAACACCAGCATGGACAGCTGGAGCAACGGCGTGTGGAACCAGGTCTTCTGCGGCTCCCCGGGCGCCCCGGCGCAGTCCTTCGCCGCGAACTCCGGCCTGTCCGGTGGCCCCAACCCGTACACCACGCTGGCCACCTGCCCGGTGACCCGCGAGGCCCCGTACCTGTACCTGGACGCCGCCGGCGCCTACCAGGTCTTCGTCCCCGACACCCGGACCGACTCCACCGGCCCGACCTGGCTGAACGGCGCCACCCCCGGCACCTCGCTGCCGCTCAGCAGCTTCTACGTGGTCCAGCCCGGCACCGGCGCCGACACCGTCAACGCGGCCCTGAACGCCGGTGACAACCTGCTGTTCGCCCCCGGCGTGCACCGGTTCGCCACCGCGCTGAACGTCACCCGCGCCGACACCAAGATCCTCGGCCTGGGCATGGCCACCCTCGTCCCGACCAACGGCAACACCGTGATCACCACCGCGGACGTGGACGGCGTCGACCTCACCGGCCTGATCCTGGACGCCGGCCCGGTCCGCTCCCCGTACCTGCTGCGCGTCGGCACCCCCGGCTCGCACGTCTCCCACGCGGCCGACCCGTCCACCCTGCACGACGTGTTCGTCCGGGTCGGCGGCGCCACCGTCGGCAGCGTGGACACCGCGGTCGTCGTCAACAGCGACCACACGCTGATCGACGACGCGTGGATCTGGCGCGCCGACCACGGCGCCGGCGGCGGCTCCTGGACCAGCGACCAGTCCGACACCGGCATCACCGTGAACGGCGACCACGTGGTGGCCCTCGGCCTGGCCGTCGAGCACTTCCAGAAGACCGAGGCGAACTGGCTCGGCCAGGACGGCAAGCTGGTCTTCTTCCAGAACGAGAACCCGTACGAGGTCCCCAACCAGGCTTCCTGGATGGCCAGTTCGACCCAGAAGGGCTACCCGGCGCTGGCCGTCGGCCCCGCCGTCACCAGCTTCCAGGGCTGGGGCCTCGGCAGTTACTCCTACTTCAGCCAGGGCGTGGACATCCACAACTCCACGGCCTTCCAGGCGCCCAACGCGCCGGGCGTGCACCTGCACGACCTGCTGACGGTGTTCCTGAACGGCTCCGGCGGCATCGACTCCGTCGTCAACGGCGTCGGCGCCCCCGTCAGCCCGACCTTCGGCGGCCCGTCCGACGTGGTCAGCTACCCCTGACCGACGCACCACCCCGACCGCCCCGGGAGCACCCTCCGCTCCCGGGGCCCCGGATTCTCGCGGATCGCCCCGACGGTCCGTGAGCTTCCGCTGTCCGGTAGCGGACAGGTCCGCCGTGCCCGGGCGCTGGAAGGATGGAACGAGCCCCACCGGTTCGCCCTCCGCACAGGAGTACCCCCATGGCCCTGCCCGACGGCTCGCTCAGCCACCGCTACCGCGGCGAGCACCCCGTCCGCACCCTGCTCTTCCTCTTCCGCCCCGACCGCGCCCGGGTGTTCGGCGCGATCGGGGTCTTCCTCGCCAAGCACGCCCCGGTCTGGCTGCTGCCGCTGATCACCGCCAACATCGTCGACGTGGTGGTGAAGCACCGGGACATATCGGTGCTGTGGTGGAACTCGGCGGTCCTGCTGGTGATCCTGCTGCTCAACCTGCCGCTGCACCTGCTGTACGTGCACTGGATGCACGGCTCGATCCGCCGCACGGGCACCCGGCTGCGCTCGGCGCTCTGCCACCGGATGCAGCAGCTGTCCATCGGCTACCACTCCCGGGTCAGCGCCGGCGTGCTGCAGGCCAAGGTGATCCGCGACGTGGAGGGCATCGAGACCGCCTCCCAGCAGACCGCCGACAACGGCCTGGCCGCGATCGCCACGCTCTCCGGCGGACTCGTCGTGATCGGCTGGCAGACCCCCGCCTTCCTGCCGGTCTTCGTGGTGCTGGTCCCGGCCAGCGCGCTGCTGGTGGTGCGGCTGCGCGAGCGGCTGCGCACCCAGAACGAGTCGTTCCGCCGCGAGGTGGAGCAACTCTCCTCCCGGATCGGCGAGATGACCACGCTGATCCCGATCACCCGGGCCCACGGCCTGGAGCGCACCGCGCTGCGCCGGGTCGACCGGACGCTCGGCCGGGTGCTGGACGCGGGCCTGCGCCTGGACCTGCTGAACGGCCGGTTCGGCTCGCTCGCCTGGATCCTGCTGAACGCGCTCGGCGTGGGCTGCCTGGCCGGCTCCGCCCTGGTCGCCTACTACGGCTGGATGGACGTCACCCCGGGCGCCGTGGTGATGCTCAGCGCCTACTTCTCCACCCTGACCGGCTCGGTCACCACGCTGCTCACCCTGACCCCGCAGCTCGGCAAGGGCCTGGCCTCGGTCCGCTCGGTCGGCGAGGTGCTGCAGGCCCCCGACCTCGAGGAGAACTCCGGCAAGGCGGAGGTCGGCGCGGTCACCGGCCGGATCGACTTCCGGGGCGTCGGCCACCGCTACCCCGGCGCCGACGCCGCGTCGGTCGACGGCTTCGACCTGACGGTGCGGCCCGGCGAGACCATCGCCCTGGTCGGCGCGTCCGGCGCGGGCAAGTCGACCGTGCTCAACCTGGTGATCGGCTTCCTGCGGCCCACCGAGGGCCGGATCCTGCTCGACGGGCGGGACATGGAGGAGCTGGACCTGCGCTCCTACCGGAAGTTCCTGTCGGTCGTCCCGCAGGAGTCGATCCTGTTCGAGGGCAGCATCCGGGAGAACGTCACCTACGGGCTGAAGGACGTGCCCGAGGAGACCGTGCTGGCCGCGCTGCGCGACGCCAACGCGCTGGAGTTCATCGAGCGGCTCCCGGACGGCCTGGACACCGTGGTCGGCGAGCGCGGCGCCCGGCTCTCCGGCGGCCAGAAGCAGCGCCTGGCGATCGCCCGGGCACTGATCCGCGACCCGCGGATCCTGATCCTGGACGAGGCGACCTCGGCCCTGGACTCCCGCTCCGAGGCGCTGGTCCAGCAGGCGCTGGCCCGCCTGGTGCGCGGCCGCACCGTCTTCGTGGTCGCCCACCGGCTGTCCACCATCCGCGGCGCCGACCGGATCGTGGTCATGCACGACGGCCGGATCGCCGAGGTCGGCTCGCACGCCGACCTGCTGCGCGCCGGCGGCCCCTACGCCGGACTCCAGTCCGCGCAGCTCGCCTGACGGACCGTCCGCCCGCCCGGACCCGCCCACCCGCGGGTCTCACCCCACGACGGAAGAGGACCCCCACCGCATGGCCATCGACCACGATCCGCTGACCGGCAAGCTGGTACGCCTGCGCGAGCTGCGGGAGACCGACCTGCCGCTGCTCACCGCCTGGTGGCGCGAACCCGGACTGGCGATCCAGCAGGTCACCGGCCCCGTCCACCCCCAGCCGGACGGGCGGCTCGCCGAGATGTTCCGGTCCTGGAGCCAGAACACCGGCACCGACCTCGGCCTCGCGGTGGAGACCCTCGACTCCGGCCTGCTGGCCGGCCACGTCACCCTGTACGGCGCCACCCCGAAGGACCGCTGCGCCACCCTGGCGATCATCATCGGCCCGCCCTACCAGGACCGGGGCCTGGGCACCGACGTGCTGCGCACCACCATCGGCTACGGCTTCGAGGAGCTGGGCCTGCACCGGATCGAGCTGACCGTCAACAGCTACAACACCCGCGCGCTGGCCGCCTACCGCCGGGCCGGCTTCACCGAGGAGGGCCGCCGCCGGGAGGCGGTCTTCCGCGCGGGCAGCTGGCACGACCAGGTCCAGATGGGCGTGCTCAGCACCGAGTGGAAGGAGTAGCCGCCCCGGCGGTCGCCGCTCCCGGGCGCGCCGTGCCCGGGCCGGTGCGGCCACGCGGGGTAGCGTCGCCGCCATGGACGTAGTGATCGCAGGTGGACACGGCAAGATCGCGCTGCGCCTCTCGCGCCTGCTCGCGGCCCGCGGCGACACCGTCGGCGGCCTGATCCGCAACCCCGCCCAGGGCCCCGACCTGGAGGCGGTCGGAGCCCGGCCGATCGTCTGCGACCTGGAGCGGACCGACCCGGCGACCCTCGCCGCGCATCTCAAGGGCGCCGACGCGGTGGTCTTCGCCGCCGGGGCCGGCCCGGACAGCGGCGCCGCCCGCAAGGAGAGCGTCGACCGGGCCGGTGCGGTGCTGCTGGCGGACGCCGCCCAGCTCGCCGGGGCGCGCCGGTACCTGCTGGTCTCCTCGATGGGCCTGGACCGGATCGGCGACCCGGAGCTCACCCCCGAGTTCGACGCCTACCTGAAGGCCAAGTGGGCCGCGGAGGAAGCGATCAAGGACCGCCCGCTGGACTGGACGATCCTGCGGCCCGCCGCCCTCACCGACGCCCCCACCGACCGGCACGCCCACCTCGCCCCGCCGCCCAACCGTTTCGGCCAGGTCTCCCGCGACGAGGTCGCGCACACCCTGGTCCGGCTGCTCGACGACGCCACCACCGTCCACCAGACACTGGAACTCACCACCTGAGACCCGCTTGCCCGTCCCCCGCTCCGGCGCGATCGTGGGGGAGAGGTGAGTGCGATGGCCGAGATCGCCCTGCAGATCGACGTCGCGGCGGCCCGGGGCCGCCTGCTGGCGGCACTGGACACCCACGAGGGGCTGACGTCCTGGTGGACCACCGGCGTCGACCGGGAGGGCGAGGACCTGCTCCTCACCTTCCCGGACGCCCCCCAGCAGTTCCGACTGCGCCGCGAACGCGCCGACCTCGACCGGGTGGCCTGGCGCAGCGTCGGCGCCTTCCCGCCCACCTGGCAGGGCACCACCGTCACCTGGGACCTGTTCGACCACCCCGACGACCCCCGTCACACCCTGCTCCTGCTGCGCCACCTCGGCTGGCCGCCGGACGCGGCCCCCGCCGTCCCCGCCGTGGCCGGCACCTGGGCCGAGCTGATCGTCCGGCTCAAGGACTACGCCCAGAGCGGCAAGCCGCAGCCGTACTTCGTCCCCACCGGACACCCGCACCCGACGGTCCACGCCCCCGCCGACTGACCCGGGCATATCCCCTGGTCGTGGCCGCGGCCCGCTGGTAGCCTCCGCTGGCTCGCGGGCGTGTCCGACGCCCGCACCGGGAGGGAAGAGGTGGGAGCGGTGCCGCTCATCGCGGAGTTCGAACTGACGGACGCTCAGGTGCGGGAGGTGCTGGACCGGCCGGCCACCGGCCTGTTCAAGGGCCTGCAGCAGAAGCTGATGGAGAAGGTGCTGGCGTCGGCGTCCTTCCAGCTGACCGGGGCGAACGAGGTGGAGTTCTCCGAGGCGGGCATCAAGCACACCCGCAACGGGATCACCCGCGGCGTGGTGCCGTGGGTGGAGGTCGCGAGCGTGAACGAGCGGCCGAAGGCCTGGGTCGTGCAGTTCAAGCCGACCGGCGTGGCCCTGGTGCCGCGCACGACGGTCGCCGACGCGCAGGAGTTCACCGCCCGGCTGCGCGCGCTGGCCGGGGCGAAGTACAAGGTCCGCCCGCGCTGAACCCCGCGCCGTCCGGGCCGGGCCGCGCGCCCTCCGCGCGCCCTCCGCGCGCGCGACGCGCCGGATTCACGCGATAACCCGGTTCGCCCGGCCCGTTCGGGTGAGACTGGCGCCATGTTGGGACTTCCGGACCGCATCAAGGCGTACCTGTTCGACCTGGACGGGGTGTTGACCCAGACCGCGAAGGTGCACGCGGCGGCGTGGAAGGACATGTTCGACTCCTTCCTGCGCGCCGAGGCCGCCCGCGACGGCACCCCGTTCGTGCCCTTCGACCCGGTCGAGGACTACGACCGGTACGTCGACGGGCGGCCCCGGCTGGACGGCACCCGGCAGTTCCTGGCCTCCCGCGGGATCGACCTGCCCGAGGGCACCCCGCAGGACGCGCCGGGGACGCGGACCGTCAACGGGCTGTCCGGCGCCAAGAACGACACCGTGCTGCGGTTGATCCGCGAACAGGGCGTGCAGGCCTACCCCGGCTCGGTCGCCTACCTGCACCGGCTGCGCGACCTCGGCCTGCCGCGTGCCGTGGTGTCCTCCAGCGCCAACTGCCGGGACGTCCTGAGGGCCGCCGGCATCGACGACCTGTTCGAGGTGGTGGTGGACGGGCTGACCAGCGCCCGCGACCACCTGGCCGGCAAGCCAGCCCCCGACACCTTCCTGTCCGCCGCGCGGCAGCTGGGCGTGCCGCCCGAGCACGCCGCGGTCTTCGAGGACGCGCTGGCCGGCGTCGCGGCCGGCCGGGCCGGCGGCTTCGGCACCGTCGTCGGCGTCAACCGCACCGGCCAGGCCGCGGCGCTGCGCGAGCACGGCGCCGACCTGGTGGTCGACGACCTCGCCGAGCTGATCCCGACGGAGGAGGGCGCATGAGCCCCTCGGAGGCCTTCACCGTCGACCCGTGGGGGATCAGCGAACACGGCCTGGACCTGCCCGGGCAGGCTCGCGCCGAATCGGTGTTCGCGCTCTCCAACGGCCACATCGGCCTGCGCGGCAACCTCGACGAGGGCGAGCCGCACGGCCTGCCCGGCACCTACCTGAACGGCGTCTTCGAGCTGCGCCCGCTGCCGTACGCGGAGAGCGGCTACGGCTTCCCCGAGTCCGGGCAGAGCGTCATCAACGTCACCAACGGCAAGCTGATCCGGCTGCTGGTCGACGACGAGCCGTTCGACCTGCGCTACGGCGAACTCCGCAGCCACCAGCGCAGCCTGGACTTCCGCGACGGCATCCTGCGCCGCGAGGCCGAGTGGACCTCGCCGGCCGGCCGGACGGTGCGGGTCAGCTCGCAGCGGCTGGTGTCGCTGACCCAGCGGGCGGTCTGCGCGATCGAGTACACCGTGGAGGCGGTGGACGGCCCGGTGCGGATCGTGATCCAGTCCGAGCTGGTCGCCAACGAGCAACTCCCCGGCCACGCCGGGGACGGCGACCCGCGCGCCGCGGCCGTGCTGGAGGCCCCGCTGGCGGCCGAACTCCGGCACGCCGACGGGACCAAGGGCGTCCTGGTGCACCGCACCCGGTTCAGCGGCCTGCGGGTGGCCGCCGGGATCGACCACGTGATCGAGGGCCAGGAGCGGATCGACACCGCCGCCGAGTCCTCCGAGGACCAGGCCCGGGTCACCGCCACCACGGTGCTGAACGCCGGTCAGAAACTGCGCCTGGTCAAGTTCATCGCCTACGGCTGGTCGGCGACCCGCTCGCTGCCCGCCGTCCGCGACCAGGTCGAGGCCGCGCTGACCGCCGCCCGCTACACCGGCTGGGACGGCCTGGTCGCCGAGCAGAAGGAGTACCTCGGCCGGTTCTGGACCGACAACGACATCGAGATCGAGGGCGACGTCGAACTCCAGCAGGCCGTCCGCTTCGCGCTGTTCCACGTGCTGCAGGCGGGTGCCCGCAGCGAGGAGCGGGCGATCCCCGCCAAGGGCCTCACCGGGCCCGGCTACGACGGCCACTCGTTCTGGGACACCGAGACCTTCGTGCTGCCCGTCCTCACCTACTGCCTGCCCGACGCCGTCAAGCAGGCCCTGCGCTGGCGGCACACCACGCTCCCGATGGCCCGCGAGCGCGCCGCCCAACTCGGCCTGGCCGGCGCGGTGTTCCCCTGGCGGACGATCCGCGGCGAGGAGTGCTCCGGCTACTGGCCGGCCGGCACCGCGGCCTTCCACATCGGCGCCGACATCGCGGACGCCGCGGTCCGCTACGTCCGGGCCACCGGCGACCTCGAGTTCGAGCGCGGCCACGGCCTGGAACTGCTGGTGGAGACCGCCCGGATGTGGCGCTCGCTCGGCCACCACGACGCCAAGGGCAACTTCCGGATCGAGGGCGTCACCGGCCCCGACGAGTACAGCGCGGTCGCCGACAACAACGTCTTCACCAACCTGATGGCCCAGGCCAACCTGTGGAACGCCGCCGCCACCGCCCTGCGCCACCAGCGCGAGGCCGCCGCCCTCGGCGTCGACACCGAGGAGGCCGCCGCCTGGCGCGACGCCGCCGACAAGATGTACGTCCCCTACGACTCCCAGCTCGGCGTCCACCCGCAGGCCGACGGCTTCACCGACCACCAGCAGTGGGACTTCGAGGCCACCCCGCCGGACAAGTACCCGCTGCTGCTGCACTACCCGTACTTCGACCTGTACCGCAAGCAGGTCGTCAAGCAGGCCGACCTGGTGCTCGCCATGCAGCTGCGCGGCGACGCCTTCACCCCCGAGCAGAAGGCCCGCAACTTCGCCTACTACGAGCGCCTGACGGTCCGCGACTCCTCGCTCTCCGCCTGCACCCAGGCGGTGATCGCCGCCGAGGTCGGCCAGCTCGACCTGGCCTACGACTACACCGCCGAAGCCGCCCTGATGGACCTGCACGACCTCGGCGGCAACACCCGTGACGGCCTGCACATGGCCTCGCTGGCCGGCGCCATCATCGCCCTGGTGGCCGGCTTCGGCGGCCTGCGCGACCACAGCGGGCAGCTCGCCTTCCGCCCCCGGCTGCCCGCCGGACTCCAGCGGCTGTGCTTCTCCATGACCGTCCGCGACCACCTGCTGCGGGTCGACATCACCCACGCCGCCACCACCTACACGCTGCGCCGCGGCAGCGTGCTGCCGGTGCTGCACGACGACGAGACGCTGCGGGTGGAATCCGGCAAACCGGTGACCCGGCCGACCGCCAAGGTCGAGGCCCCCGCCGAGCGCCCCAGCCAGCCCCCGGGCCGGGAACCGGCCCGCCGGCACGGCCAGGCCGGCGTCCAGGGCGGCACCGTCGACCATCTGCCGGCCGAGTGATAAGACGCATAGTCAGCTCACACACCGTCAACACTCCCTGCACCCCGCGAACCGGTGGTGCGGGGAGCAGCCCGCCACCGGTTCCCCGCCCCCGTACCGGAGGACCGTCCCTTGCGCACCGCCGCACTCCTCACCGCCGCCCTCGCCCTCACCCCGATGGCGGCCGCCCCCGCCCCCGCCCACGCCGGCCCGCACTGGGTGCACAGCTGCGCCGCCCCCACCCGCAGTGATATTGCCGCCTGCCAGGCGCTGCGGGTGGTCGCCGCCCAGGCCGGGGACGGCGGCCTCGGCCCCGCCGACCTGCGCGCCGCCTACGGGCTGCCCGCCGACGGCGGCGAGGGCGCCGTGATCGCCGTGGTCGACGCGTACGACCACCCGCACGCCGAGGCCGACCTCGGCGTCTACCGCACCCACTACGGCCTGCCCGCCTGCACCACCGCCAACGGGTGCTTCCACAAGGTCGACCAGCGCGGCGGCACCCGGCTGCCCCGCGCCTCGGCCGGCTGGGCCGGCGAGATCTCCCTCGACCTCGCCATGGTCTCCGCCCTCGCTCCGCGCGCCCGGCTGATCCTGGTCGAGGCCGACTCCGCCTCCTTCACCAACCTCGGCACCGCGATCAACACCGCCGTCCGGCTCGGCGCCCGGTACGTCTCGCTCAGCTGGGGCGCCCCCGAGAACGCCGACGGCCCCGCCTACGACAGCCGCTACCTCGACCACCCCGGCGTGGCGATCACCGCCGCCTCCGGCGACGGCGGCTACGGGGTCAACTACCCCGCCGCCTCCCCGTACGTCACCGCGGTCGGCGGCACCACGCTGCGCCGCGACGCGGGCGCCGCACGCGGCTGGACCGAGACCGCCTGGTCCACCAGCTCCGACGAGGGCACCGGCTCCGGCTGCTCCGCGTACCTCGCCAAGCCGGCCTGGCAGCACGACCCGGGCTGCGCGGGCCGCACCGTCGCCGACGTCTCCGCGGTCGCCGACCCCGCCACCGGCGTCGCCGTCTACCAGACCTACGGCGGCAACGGCTGGTACACCTACGGCGGGACCTCCGCGTCCGCCCCGCTGATCGCCGCGGTCTACGCCCTTGCCGGCACCCCCGCCGCCGACAGCCGCCCGGCTGGCTTCCCCTACGCCCACCCCGCCGCCCTGAACGACCTCACCGCCGGCGCCACCGCCACCTGCACCCCCGCCTACCTCTGCACCGCCGGCCCCGGCTACGACGGCCCCACCGGCCTCGGCACCCCGGCCGGCCCGAACGCGTTCCGGCAGTAGCCGACAGCGCCCCTGGCGGGGCACGGCTCGTGGTGCTGAACATCCCGTTATCGTGCGTATTGTCCGTTCCTGACGCAGTGTGAGGTGGATCCCGTGGGCAGCGTGGCCGACCAGATGGTGGAAGTGCTCCGGCAGGCGGGTGTCGAGCGGGTCTACGGGGTGGTCGGGGACAGCCTGAATCCGGTGGTGGACGCGATCCGGCGGGCGGAGGGCATCTCCTGGGTGCACGTCAGGAACGAGGAGGCCGGGGCCTTCGCGGCGGCCGCGGAGGCCGAGCTGACGGGCCGTCTGGCGGTCTGCGCGGGCAGCTGCGGCCCCGGCAACACCCACCTGATCCAGGGCCTGTACGACGCGCAGCGCAGCGGCGTCCCGGTGCTGGCGCTGGCCTCGCACATCCCGTCCGTGCAGATCGGCACCGGCTTCTTCCAGGAGACCCACCCGGAGCGGGTGTTCACCGACTGCAGCAGCTGGTGCGAGATGCTCTCCAACCCCGCCCAGCTGCCCCGGCTGCTGCGGGTCGGCATCCAGCACGCGCTCGGTGCGCGCGGCGTCTCCGTGCTCGCCTTCCCCGGCGACGTCGCCGGGGTCACCGCGCCCGCTCCCACCGGCCGCAGCACCTTCCTCACCGAGCAGGCGGTGGCCGCCCCGCCCTGGTCCCAGGTCCAGGCGCTGGCCGAGGCGCTGAACCGGGCGCGCACCGTGGCGGTCTTCGCCGGGGCGGGCGTCCGCGGCGCCCACGACGAGCTGATGCAGCTCGCCGGCACCCTGCAGGCGCCGGTCGGCCACTCGCTGCGCGGCAAGGAGTGGGTGCAGTACGACAACCCGTACGACGTCGGGATGAGCGGCCTGCTCGGCTACGGCGCCTGCCACGAGGCGCTGCACGAAGCCGAGTTGGTGCTGCTGCTGGGCACCGACTTCCCGTACGACAGCTTCCTGCCCCAGGCCCGCACGGTGCAGGTCGACCACGACGCCACCCGGCTCGGCCGGCGCACCGCGCTGGAGCTCGCGGTGCACGGCGACGTGGCGGCCACCCTGCGGGCGGTGCTGCCGCTGCTGGAGCAGAAGCGCGAGCGCGAGTTCCTCGACGCGATGCTGACCCGGCACTTCAAGGCGCTGGAGACCGTGGTCGGCGCCTACACCAAGGGCATCGACAAGCACCGCCCGATCCATCCCGAGTACGTGGCCGCGGTCCTCGACGAGGTCGCCGCCGACGACGCGGTCTTCACCGTCGACACCGGCATGAACAACGTCTGGGCCGCCCGCTACCTCACCCCCAACGGCCGCCGCCGGGTGATCGGCTCCTTCCTGCACGGCTCCATGGCGAACGCCCTGCCGCACGCCATCGGCGCCCAACTGGCCTTCCCCGACCGGCAGGTGGTCTCCATGTCGGGCGACGGCGGGCTCTCCATGCTGCTCGGCGAGCTGCTCACCGTGGCCAAGCACCGGCTGCCGGTGAAGACCGTGGTCTTCAACAACGGCGCGCTCGGCATGATCAAGCTGGAGATGCTGGTCTCCGGCTACCCCGAGTCCCAGATCGACAACGGCGACGTGGACTACGCCGCCGTCGCCCAGGCCTGCGGCATCCCCGCCAAGCGGGTCACCGACCCCGCCAAGGTCCGCGAGGTGCTCACCGACGCCCTCCGCCGCCCGGGCCCCGCCCTGGTCGACGTGGTCACCGACCCCAACGCGCTCTCCATCCCCCCGCACATCACCCCCGCCCAGCTCAAGGGCTTCGCGCTGGCCGCCGGGCGCACCGTGCTGACCGGCGGCGTCGGCAAGATGATCGACCTGGCCCGCTCCAACCTCCGCAACATCCCGCGGCCGTGAGCCGAGGAGTCGGATTTGCCTGCGGGGCAAAATTGTTGCCCCGCAGGCACGGCGGGTGTGCACTGGAGGCATGAACGACAGCCTTCTCGGTGACGACCAGGAGGTCGCGGGCCTCGGCGCGCGGCTGCGTGAGCACCGGGTGTCCAGCCGGCTGACGCTGGAGACGGCGGCGGCTCGGGTGGGCCTGTCGCCAGCTTACTTGTCGCGGCTGGAGACCGGCCGGCGGCAGCCCTCGCTACCGGTACTGCTGGGGCTGGCCCGGGCGTACGGGACCAGCGTGTCCGAACTGCTCGGCGAGCAGCCGGCGGAGCCCGACCCGGTGATCCGGGGCGGGGCGATCGAGCCCGGGCGGGCCGGCGGCTGGGGGTACCGGCGGGCCGGCGCGCCGGGCCGGGCGATGCAGGCGCTGCGGGTGCACGTCCCGCCGAGCCTGCAGGACGCGGTGGTGCGGGTGCACCCCGGCGAGGAGTGGCTGTACGTGACCCGCGGGCGGATGCGGCTCACCCTCGGCGAGCACACCCACCTGCTCGACGAGGGCGACTCCGCGCACTTCGACTCGCTGACCCCGCACTGCATCGCCGCCGACTCCTCCGCCGGCCTCGACCTGATCTTCGTCCACACCCTGCTGCAGAGCCCGGGCGGCGACCTCTGCCTCGGCGACGCCCCGCGCCTGTAGCCATCCATCCACGGCCACCACCGCTAGGAGACCGCCATGGCCGACCACACCGTCCCCGCCCCGAAGACCGCTGCGGCGCCCGCCGAGACCATGGACGCCGGGATCAGCGCCTCCAAGCAGGTCTGGGTCCGGGCGATCATCTACATCGTGTCCGGCCACGTCTTCGTCGCCTTCCTGTTCCTGCTGTTCTACCTGGGCAGCCGCGGCCACTGACGGAGGGCTCCGGGCCTGCCGAAAGCCCGGGGACGGGCGAAGCCCCAGGCCGGCAGCCTGGGGCTTCGCTCCTGTGCGTGCGGTTCCGCTACCTGAGCGGCGTGCCACCCGCGTTGTGGTTGGCGATCGTCTTGTTGACCAGGTTCCCGCCGTCGGTCTCGGGCGTGGTCTGCTCCGACCAGCCGGCGCCGAACAGGAGGGCGCCGACGTGTGCGTTCGCCGTCTGGTCCAGGTGCGAGAAGAGCCAGTCGACCTTGTCGTCCTTGTAGTGGCCGGGGGTGTTGTTCTGCGCCATGTTGCCCAGGGGAATCTGCCACAGGACCACCGGCTTGCCCACCGATTCGGACATCGTCTTGTAGAACGCGAGGGCGGCGAAGCCCTTCTGGTCGTTCCAGAAGGTGTCACGGCTGCCGTGGGCGGGCAGCGCGTACCAGCCCGCGTCGCGGTCCGTCACGTCGGTGACCAGGAAGTCGGCGCTCGATGCCCCGAGGTCCGTGTAGTCCTTGACGCACTGCGGGGTGTTCTGCTGCCAGTCGAAGCAGGACAGGTGCAGTCCCACGCCGGTGTTGGGCGCGTACTTGTGCGCCATCGCGATCAGGCACTGGGCCAGGCCGGCGGCGCTGTTCTCCTGCGATCCGCAGTCCGTCGGGTTC
This sequence comes from Kitasatospora sp. NPDC049285, assembly GCF_040678815.1. Classification (NCBI taxonomy): domain Bacteria; kingdom Bacillati; phylum Actinomycetota; class Actinomycetes; order Kitasatosporales; family Streptomycetaceae; genus Kitasatospora; species Kitasatospora sp. NPDC049285. Next base: position 24,241 of record NZ_JBFAQR010000049.1, read on the forward strand.
GCGGCCCTGACCTGCGCGGCGACCTGGTGAGGGTTGCCGAGCGACCGGACGTAGCCCCAGAAGTCCGGCTCGAGATCGATCATGTCCTGCGAGGTGCCGAGCTTCTGGAGGAAGAAGCGGTAGTCGTTCAGGTACCGGGTGAGCAGGTCGGCCCGGTTGATGGCCTGGACCTCGCCGGGACCGTCGCCCTGGCCCGCCGCATCGCCGAGGTCGCGCAGCGAGTACCACGTGAAGAGGTACTTCTGCGGGCGCGGCTTGCCCTGGTACGTCGCCTTGGACGCGCGGTCGTTGAGCATGGTCACCTGGGTGCCGGGCGCCGTGGTGTCGCCGGTCCAGCAGCCCCACCAGCCCGACCACTCGGACTTGCAGCGCGAGGCCGTGTAGGCGTCGGACGAGGGCGCGGGCTGGCTGTGGATGTAGGCGTACCGCACGTCGAACGGCGCGGCGTTCGCCGTGGAGTCATCCATCGAGCCGCCGAGGAGCATCGTGCTGCTGCCCATGAGGCTCTTCGCCGAGCTGCCGCCGCCGGTGGCCGGAGACGCCGGCGGCGTCGACGCCGGGCGGGTGCTCGGAGCCTGGCTCGCCGGAGCGCTGCCGGCCGGCTTGGTGGGCGTGGCGGGCGTGGTGGGCGTGGCGGTGCTGCCGGAGCCCCCCGTGGTCCCACCGCCGTTGACGCTGCCGGCCGGGACGAGCTGCCACTGCTGCTGGGGGCCGTTCCAGTCGTGGTACTGGGCGAGGTGGCTCCCTTCGGTCTTGGAGCCGCCCGGGACCTCGACGGCCATGCCGCTGAAGCGGTTGATCAGCCGCACGTAGCCGTCCGACGACTTCTCCAGGCGGAACTGCTGGTTGGCGCCGTTCAGGTCGCGCCACTGCACCAGCCCGGAGCCCTCGGTCTTCGACCAGCCGTAGTCGTCCAGCACCTTGCCGGAGTTCCGGTTCTGCAGCCGGTAGTTCCCGTCACCCGAGTCGACGAACTTCCACTGCTGGTTGGTCCCGCCGGTGCGGCTCCACTGCCCCAGCGGAGAACCGTCGTACGTGGCGTAGTCGAGGGCGTCCAGCGACTCGCCGGTGCTGCGGTTGACCAGCGTGTACCAGGCGTTGGTGTCCACGGTTCCCGCCGAGGCCGTGCTGACCACGACCACCGAGCCGCCCAGGACCGCCAGGCTGACGGCCGCCCAGAAACTCCGGCGCTGGTACAGCCGACGGCCGCGGTGCGCCTGCCGCCGCCCCGGGACGGCCGAGCGGAACGACAAGCGGCCACGGCGGCCGTGGCCGCCGGGCGCCGCCTCCGGCGACGTGGATGGGCGAGGGAACATGTCGATGCTCTCTTTCAGCCGTGGCCTCTGGCCGGACCCCTGTCCGGACACCACCCAGTTGTCACCGCCCCCGGAAAGGTTGCCCCGCACCGCGAAGACTTCTTCCGGGCACCGCCCGCCGGGGCGGCTCAGAGCGTGACCAGCGTGCACAGTGCGTCGAGCGCGCCCTCGAAGGCGTGCTCCGGCGGGGTGCCGTAGCCGATCACCAGGGCCGGCGGCGCGTCCGGCGCGGGCGGGGCACCGGCCGCCCGGCACCACGAGCGGGTGTTGACGGACAGGCCCAGCCACCCGGCGTGGCGCTGGAGTTCGGCCTCGGTCAGGGAGCCGGGCGGCAGCTCCAGGACGGCGTGCAGCCCGGCGTTGATGCCGGTGACGCGGACCGCGGGCGCGCGCTCGGCGAGCACCGCGACCAGCCGGTCGCGGCGGCGGCGCAGCAGCTGGCGGGAGCGCCGGATGTGCCGGTCGTAGTCGCCGGAGGTGATCAGCTCGGCGAGGGTGAGCTGGTCCAGCACGCCGTTCTGACCGCCCGCCAGCTGCTTGCGGGCGGCCACCGGTTCGACCAGCGCGGCGGGCAGGGCCAGCCAGGCCAGGCGCAGGGCCGGGGCGAGCGACTTGCTGGCGGTGCCCGCGTACACCACCCGGTCCGGGTCGAGGGCCTGCATGGCGCCGATCGGCTGCCGGTCGTAGCGGAACTCGCCGTCGTAGTCGTCCTCCAGCACGTACCCGCCGGTCTGCCGGGCCCAGGCCACCGCCGCGGCCCGCCGGCCGGCCCGCAGCGGCACCCCGGTGGGGAACTGGTGGGCGGGCGTGAGGATCGCCAACCCGGCGTCGGTGCGGGCGAGTTCGGCGGTGCGGGCACCGCCCTCGTCGAGCGGCAGCGGACGGACGGCGGCCCCGGCGGCGGTGATGATCTCGTGGTGCGGCGGCAGCCCGTACTCCTCCACCGCGACGCTCGCCAGGCCGTGTTCGCGCAGCGCCGCGCAGAGCAGGCCGAGGCCCTGGGTGTAGCCGGAGCAGACCAGCAGCCGCTCCGGGTCGGTGCGCACCCCGCGCACCCGGGCCAGGTAGCCGGCCAGCGCCCGGCGCAGTTCGATCCGGCCGCGCGGGTCGCCGTAGCCGAAGGCGTCGTGCGGGGCGGCGTTCAGCGCCCGGCGGGCCGCCGCCAGCCAGGGGCCGCGCGGGAACCGGGTCAGGTCGGGGGTGCCCGGCACCAGGTTGAACGGGACGGCGGGCTGCGGGCGCAGCCCGGGCGGGGCGGAGCTGGGGGCGGGCTGCGGGCCGCGCTCGGCGACCACCGTGCCGGAGCCCTGACGGGAGGTCAGCCAGCCCTCGGCGGCCAGCTGGGTGTACGCCTCGGCGACGGTGTTGCGGGCGATCCCCAGGTCCGCGGCGAGCGCCCGCGAGGACGGCAGCCTGGTCCCGGTGGCGAGCCGCCCGTCGCGCACGGCCGCCCGGACCGCGTCCTCCAGCGCGGCGCGCACCCCCAGGCCGCGGGCCCGGCCCGCGCCGAGGTCCAAGTGCAGGTCGCCGCCGAAAGTGGCCCAGGAATCCATGCTTCAAATGAACCACACCACCGGGCCAGTTCGCCCCTACGGTGGAGCACATGACCGATGACGCACTCGTCCCCGCCCCGCTCCAGCGCCTCTCGCTGCCCAAGCTGGCCCCGGAGTTCTACCGTCACATGATCAGCCTGGACCGGGCCGCCGTGACCGGCCTCGGCGACCCGGTGATCGCCGACCTGGTCAAGTTGCGCGCCTCCCAGCTCAACCACTGCGCGTTCTGCCTCGACATGCACGCCACCGACGCCCGCGCCAACGGCGAGCAGGAGCACCGGCTGCACACCCTGGCCGCCTGGCGCGAGACCCCGTACTTCACCGCCCGCGAGCGCGCCGCCCTGGCCCTCACCGAGTCGGTCACCCTGGTCGCCGACACGCACGTCCCGGACGAGGTGTACGGCGAGGCCGCCAAGCACTTCTCGGAGGCCGAACTGGCCCACCTGATCGCCCTGATCGTCGCGATCAACGCCTGGAACCGGATCGGCGTCACCTCCCGACTCAGCCCCGCCCCCAAGCGGTGACCGCCCGCCGGATCGAGCGCGCCCGGCGGCTGCACGCCCTGCACCGCCCGGGCGAGCCCCTGGTGCTGACCAACGTCTGGGACGCCGCCACCGCCCGCCTGGTCGAGCAGGCCGGCGCGCCCGCACTGGCCACCGCCAGCGCCTCGGTCTCCTGGAGCCTGGGCGTCCGCGACGGCGGCGGCCTCACCCGCGAGCTCGCCGTCGCCCAGCTCGCCCTGGTCGCCGGGGCCGTCGAGGTGCCGGTCACCGCCGACCTGGAGGACGGCTACGCGGGCACCCCCGCCGGGGTCGGCGAGACCGTCGCCGCCGCCCTGGAGGCGGGCGCGGTCGGCGCCAACCTGGAGGACGGCGGCGCGGGCCCCGGACTGCGCCCGCTCGACGACGCGGTCGCCCGGGTGTCCGCCGCCCGGGCCGCCGCCGACGCGGCCGGCGTACCGCTCTACCTCAACGCCCGCACCGACGTGTACCTGCACGGCGTCGGCGAGCCCGCCGACCGGCTGGAACTCGCGCTCACCCGCGGCCGCGCCTTCCTGGCGGCCGGCGCCGACGGCTTCTTCGTCCCGGGCATCGCCGATCCGGCCGAGATCGCGGCCCTGGCGAAGGAGTTCCGCCTCAACGTGCTCGCCGGACCCGGCCTGCCGACGGTCGGCGAACTCGCCGCGCTCGGCGTCGCCCGGATCAGTCTCGGCCCGGGCCCGGCGAAGGCGGCCTACGCGGCGGTGCGGCGCGTCGCCGAGGAGGTCTACGGCGCGGGGACGTACGGAGCACTGGAGGGCGGCCTGGACTACGGCGAGTTGAACGGCCTGTTCGCGAACTGAACGACCGTCGGCCGGTCATCCGTCAGTGCCCGTCGACCGTCGAGCCCAGGGCCTCGCAGGCCCCGGTGGCGGAGTCCGCGAGCGGGCCCACGAGCGGGTACTGGGCGAGGTCGCGGTGGCAGAGCTCGGCCGTGGAGGGGAGCGCGCCGTGGTAGCCGGTGTCCAGGCCGTCCGCCTGGGCGAGGCCGCCGGCCTGGGCGAGCGGGGCGGCCTCGGCGGGGGCGCCGGTGAGGGCGAGCCCGGCCATCGTGAGGGCGGCGAGCGCGGTGAGCTTCTTCATGGCCGGTGCAACGACCCGGCCCCCGCCCGGTCACGTGGATTCACCTGACGGGGGACCGGGTGTGGCGGTCCGTCAGCCGACGACCACCGGCAGCGTGCGCACGCTGTTGCTGATGAACGAGCCGATCGGCTCCGGCGGCGCGCCCTCGGCCATCCGCAGGGTCGGGAACCGCTCGAACAGCTGCCGCAGCGCGGTCTCCGCCTCCAGCCGGGCCAGCCCGGAGCCGAGGCAGAAGTGCGGGCCGTGCCCGAGCGAGAGGTGGCGCACCGGGCTGCGGGTGATGTCGAAGCGGTCGGCGTCCGGGTAGTGCCCCGAGTCCCGGCCGACCGCCGCGTACGAGGCCAGCAGCGCCTCGCCGCGGCGGATCACCACCTCGCCGACCCGGACGTCCTCGACCGCGTAGCGCAGCGGGAACTGGCCGACCGGCGAGTCGTAGCGCAGCGTCTCCTCCACCACCGCCGACCAGGGGACCTCGCCCTTCAGCACCAGGTCGAGCTGCTCGGGGTGGGCGAGCAGGGCGCGGACGGCGTTGGTGATCAGGTTGAGGGTGGTCTCGTGGCCGGCCACCAGCATCAGCAGCAGCGTGCCGACCAGCTCCTGCTCGCTGAGCCGGTCGCTCTCCTCGCGGGCGGCGATCAGGTCGGTGGTCAGGTCGTCGCCCGGAGCCGAACGCTTGGCCTCGACCACCGCGGCGAGCAACCCGAACAGGTCCTGCTGCGCGGCGACCGCGGCCGCGGGCGTGGCGGAGCTGCTGACCAGGGTGTCGGAGAGCTCGTGCAGGGCGTCCTGCTGCTCCTCGGCGAGGCCGAGCAGTTCCCCGATCACCTGCATGGGCAGCGGGTAGGCGAAGTGCCGACGCAGGTCGAACGCGCCGTCCAACTCGGCCACGGCGTCCAGCAGCCGGGCGGCCCGGGCCTCGATCGCGGGGGCCAGCTCGGCGATCCGGCGCGGCGTGAACGCCTGGGTGACCAGGCCGCGCAGCCGCCGGTGGTCGGCGCCGTCGGCGGTGATCATGCCGGGGACGCTGATGAAGTTCAGCAGCGGCCAGCCCTCCGGCAGCCGGCCCTCCCGGAAGGTCGACCACAGCTGCGGATTCTTGCCGATCCGCGGGTCGGCGAGCAGCTCCTGCAGGGTGTCGTGGTGCGTTACCGCCCAGACCACCACCCCGCCAGGGAGTTCCACCAGTGCCGCCGGTCCGGCTTCCCGGAGCCGCCGGTTCTCGCCGTGCTGGTCGGCGCCTGCGGGGTCGAGCCGGATCGGGACGAGCTGTTCGGCAGTGGTGGTGGTGTCCATGCGGGCCTCTCGGTGGTGGCGGGGCGGGGCGGGGTGAAGGCGCTGTACAGCACCGGCAGGCTGACCAGGGCCCGCGACCACGGTGACGGTCGCCACGCCAACTCGTGTGCGGGAACGGCCAGCTGAAGGTCCGGCAGGCGGTGCAGCAGGGTCTCCACCGCGGTCTCCACGATCAGCCGGGCCGGGTCCTGCGCCGGGCAGACGTGCTTGCCGGCGCCCCAGGCCAGGTGCGCCCGGTTGCCCGCCACACCGTCCCGGCCGTGCACCACCGGGTCGGCGTTGGCGGCGGCCAGGCCGAGCACCAGCATGTCCCCGGCGCTGATGTACTGGCCGCCCAGCACGGTGTCCGACGTCGCCCACCGGCCGGGGAAGTTCTGCGTCGGCGGGTCCCGCCACAGCACCTCGTCCAGGGCGTCCGCGACGGTCGCCCGGCCGCCCGCCAGAGTGGCCCGGAACCGCCGGTCGGTGAGCAGCAGCCGCAGCGTGTTGCCGGTCCAGTTGATGGTGGTCTCGTTGCCCGCGACCAGGATCACCACCAGGTGGTGCACCGCCTCCTCGTCGCTCAGCGCCGCCGGGTGGGCCAGCAGCCAGGAGGTGAGGTCGGCGCCGGGCCGCTCGCGGCGGCTGCGCACCAGGTCGACCAGGATCGCCTGGAACTCGGCGTTGGCGCGCACCGACTTCTCGCTGCTGTCCACGAAGTGGCTGATCAGCTCGATCAGGTGCGGCCCGGCCTCGGCGGGCAGGCCGAGCAGCCGGGTGAACACCAGCAGCGGCAGCCGCCGGGCGTACTGCGCGATCAGGTCGGCGGTGCCGTCCGGACCCCAGCCGTCGATCAGCGCCTCGGCGGCCGCCTCGGTGGTCTCCCGCAGCTGCCGCTGGTCGACCCGGGACAGCGTGTCGGCGACCGCGGCGCGCAGCCGCTGGTGCTCGGCGCCGTCCAGGTTGAGCAGCGTGGGCCGCCAGGCGGTCATCGGCAGCAGCCGGGAGTCGGCGCTCAGCCGGCCCTCCCGGGCCACCCGCCAGCGCCGCGAGTCCTTGGAGAACTGCTGCTCGTTGCGGGTGAGTTCGAGCAGCTCGGGGTAGCCGAGCACCAGCCACGCCTCGACGCCGGGCTCCAGCTCGATCGGGGCGACCGGGCCGTGCTGCTCGCGCAGCCGGGCGTACAGGCCGTGCGGGTCCTCGGCCACCGCCGGGCCGTACAGCGGGGCCACCCGCGGCGGCACGTACGGACAGCCCGCGGCCGGGGCGGTGGTGGGGACGGAGTCGGGGGTGGTCATCGCTGGTACTCCAGGGCGGCGGTGCGCAGATGGTCCACGAAGTCGATCAACAGCCGGTGCGCGTCCCGCCGGTCGCGGACGTCGCACTGCATCACCGGCACGTCGGGCAGCAGGTCGAGCGCGGCCCGCAGCTCCTGCTCCGGGTAGCGCGGCGAGTCCGGGAAGAGGTTGACGGCCACCGCGAAGGGGATCCGGTGCTCCTCCAACTGGCCGAGGACGTCGAAGGACTCCTCGATCCGGCGGGAGTCCACCAGCGCGATCGCGCCGAGCGCCCCCCGCGAGAGGTCCTCCCACAACGGCTTGAACCGCTGCTGTCCCGGCGTGCCGAACAGGTACAGCGCCAGCTGCGGGTTGAGGGTGATCCGGCCGAAGTCCAGCGCCACCGTGGTGGTGGTCTTGCCCGGACGCCCGGCCACGTCGTCCACGCCGGCGCCGGCCGCCGTCATGGTCTCCTCGGTGCGCAGCGGCACGATCTCGCTGAGCGAACCCACCAGCGTGGTCTTGCCGACCCCGAACGGGCCGGTGACCAGGATCTTCACCGTCCCCTGGACGGTCGACGGCAGGTAGGCGGGCTCAGCGGAGCGCACGGAGGCCAACCAGCACCTCCTCCAGCAACGCGGTCGGCGCCCGCTCGGCGGGCCGCACCGGCGGTACGACCTGCACCGCTCCGAGGTCCCACAGATCGCCGACCAGCACCTTCACCACGCTGATCGGCAGGCCCAGGTGCGCCGCCACCTCGGCGATCGACAGCAGCTCCCGACAGATCGTCAGCAGCGCCTGCTGCTCCCGGTTCAGCGCCCCCGGCTCCAGCTGCGCCCCGGGCACCGACCGCACCAGGCTCTCGAACTCCAGCACGTTCCGGCTCGGCCGGCTGCGCCCCCCGGTGATCACGTACGGGCGCACCGGGCCCCGGCTCACCGGAGCTCCCCGGCGATCGCGTGCTCCTGCCGCGGCGGCGCGGTCAGGTGGGTGCCGATCCGCTCCACCAGCATCTGCATCTGGTACGCCACCAGGCCCGCGTCGACCGCCTCGCCGGTCACCACCGCGAGGTGCGCGCCCGCCCCGGCGGCGACGATGAACAGGTAGCCGCCGCCGTACTCGATGATGATCTGCCGGGTGACGCCGCTGCCGTCGCCGAAGCCCTGCGCCACGCCCCGGGAGAGCGACTGCAGTCCGGAGCAGGCGGCGGCCAGCCGTTCGGCGTCGTCCCGGCCGATCCGCGGGCTGCGGCCGATCTCCAGGCCGTCGTTGGACACCACGACCGCGTGCTGGACCTCCGGCACGTTGACGATGTCGGTCAGCAGCCAGCCGAGATCAGGATTGGTGGTCATCGAAGTCTCCCGTGCGCTGGGGAAGTTGGGGGGAAGCGGGAAATGCGTCGGGGCGGTCCTGAGCGGACTGCCGGTGCTGTTCGGCGGCCGACCGCCCGGTGGCGGTGCCGGCCTGGAACAGCGACATGAACGCCTGCGCCTCGTGCGCGGAGCGCGCGGGGGCGGGCGCGGCCTCGGCCTGCGGACGGGGCGGCGGAGTGCCGCCCCGGCGGTTGATCCGCCGCGGCAGGCCGGGTGCCTGCTGCGGAGGCACCGTCGCCGCACGGCCCGCGGGGGGAGTCGGGCGGGTCGGCAACGGGGACGCCGCACCGCGGTGCGGCGCGGGGACGGCCGACGCCGGGGCGCCGGCCGAGAGCGGGTCGGTGAGCAGCGCGTTCGGCAGCAGCACCACCACCCGCACCCCGCCGTACGGCGAGGGCGCGGAGGACAGGGTGACCCGGAAGCCGTACTGCTCGGCGAGCCGGCCGACCGCGGCCAGACCCAACTGGGGGGTCTCGCCGAGCCGGAAGACCTCCAGCGAGCCGCCGCCGGCCAGCGCGGCCGCGGCCTTGGCGACCGACACGTCGGTCATCCCGACGCCGCAGTCGTCGATCTCGATCACCGCGCCGTTGTGCACCGGCATCAGGGTGACGAAGACCTGGGTGTTGGGCGGCGAGTAGCGGGTCGCGTTGTCCAGCAGCTCGGCCACCGCGTGGATCAGCGCCTCGGCGGCGGCGCCGACCACCGCGCTGTCCACCCGGCTGTGCACCACCACCCGCTGGAACGGCAGGATCCGCGACTGGGCGCCGCGCACCACGTCCTCCAGCGCCACCGGCTCCGGCCAGTGCCGGCCGGCCCGGGCGCCGCACAGCACCGCCAGGGTCTGCGCCAGCCGGGCCTGCTGGGCGGCGGCGTGGTCGGCCTTGAGCAGGCCCTCCAGCAGCGCCGGGTCGTCGTGGGTGCGCTCCATCTCGTCCAGCCCGGCCTGCTGGTCGTGCGCCATCACCAGGATCCGGCGGGCCACGCTGAGGAAGGCCCGGGTGGTGGCGGAGTTCGTCTCCTGCTCGCGCAGCGCCGACTCGGCGCCGGCCCGCCGGTCCGCGAGCTCGGCCGCCAGTTCCGCGCGGGTGGCGGCCAGCTCGCGCTCGCCGCGCGCCAGCCGGGCACGCAGCGTGCGGGTGACGGCGCGGAGCCGCACGGCGGTCGCCAGGGCGAGGAGGGTGAGCAATCCGGCTGCTGCCAGGCACCATTGAGTGGTCGTCACGCGGGGATTCTAAGGTGGTGTTACTACTGCCGTATGAACAGATCAGAGCTTGGCTGTTCAGACCACGTCAATATTGGACAAGCTGCCCCGACTAGCCCTCGACGGCGCTACCCGAGCGGTGCAGCAGGAGCAACGCCACGTCGTCCGCCCGGACTTCACGCTCCGTCACATTCAGCGTCAGCAGGTCCGCCAGCCGGGACAGCGCCTCCGGCTCGTCCAACCGCCGCGCCCCGCCCGTCTCCGCGACCCACAGCCCCAGCCCGCCCAGCATCCGCTGCACCGACTCGTCGTAGTCCTCGTCCCGGACCTCCACCAGCCCGTCGGTGTACGCCAGCAGCGTCTCGCCCACCGCCAGCTCCTCCACCGTCAGCGGGTACCGCGCCCCCGGCAGCACCCCCAGCGGCGGCCCGCCCGGCAGCCGCAGCTCCCGCGCCCCGTCCGCGCCGATCAGGACCGGCGACGGATGCCCGGCCCGCGCCGCCCGCACCCGCCCGGTGGCCGGATCCAGCGTCAGGTACAGACAGGTGGCGAACAGTTCGGTGTCCAGCTCGGACAGCAGCCGGCTGGTCCGCTCCAGCGTCGCCGCCGGATCGTTCCCGTCCGTCGCGTACGCCCGCAGCCCGCTGCGCAGCTGGCCCATCACCGCGCTGGCCTCCGCGTTGTGCCCCTGCACGTCGCCGATCACCAGCCCCACCTGGCCGTCCGGCAGCCGCAGCAGGTCGTACCAGTCGCCGCCGATCATCATCCCCTCGGTGGACGGCAGGTAGCGCGCCGCCGAGACGATCCCCGGCACCTCGGGCAGCGAACGCGGCAGCATCGCCCGCTGCAGCTCGCTCGCCCGCTCCAGGTGGATGTCGTACAGCCGGGCCCGCTCCAGCGACTGCGCCAGGATGCCCGCGAACGCCGAGTACATGGTGCGGTCCTCGCGCCCGAAGGACCGCTCGGTGGCGAAGGTGATCAGGCACGACCCCACCTGCCGGCCCGACGCGACCAGCGGCAGCACCGTCCAGGCCGCCGGCGCCCCCGCGGGCCGCGCCCCGCCGCCCGGCTCGCTGAACAGCGGCTTCGCCCGCGCCAACGCACTCTCCATCACCCCGCCGGCCAGCTCGTGCAGCCGGTTCAGCTCCGCCCGGTGCGGACCGCCGAACACCGTCGGCGACACCGGCAGCAGCCGCCCCTCGTCCACCAGGTCCAGCACCACGCTCGCCGCGCCCAGCGCCGGCCGCGCCACGTCGGTCAGCGCCGTGGTCACCTCGCGCACCGTCACCGCCCGCGACAGCGCCCTGGTCAGCGCCAGCAGCAGCGCCGTCCGCGCACCCGCCGCCGGGTTCGGCTCCGCCAGGTCCGGACGCCACGGACGGACCGTCACCAGCCCGGCCATCCGCACCGGCCGCCGGTGCACGTCCAGCATCACCTCGCCGGCCTCGTCCACCAGCCCCACCGACCCGTCCGGCCGCACCACCCGGTACCGCAGCCGGTACCCGCCGCCGGTGGCCAGCGCCTCCGCCAGGCCCGCCTGCACGTCCGGCAGGTCCTCGGGGTGCACCACCCGCGCCAGGTCCGGCATCGGCCCGCCCGGACCCGGCGGCTCCAGGCCCACCACCCGGTACGCCTGCTCGTCCCAGACCGTCTCGCCGGTCACCAGGTCCCGCTCGAACGCGCCCGCGCCGGCCGCGTGCACGGCCAGGGCGAGCAACTGCGCGTCGCCCGACGGCGCTTCGGCCCGCGCCCCGCCCGGCGCGGGCTGCGCCGCGTGCACGTGGTCGAGCAGGTGCGCCAAGCGGTGCGCGCACGCCTCCGCCAGCGTCTCCAACAGGTCGAGGTCCCGCTGCGGCACCGCCCCGCGGTGCGCCAGCGCCAACGCCAGCGACCCCACCGGGTCGCCGTCCACCACCAGCGGCAGCACCGCCAGCGCCACCAGCTCGGTGCCCAGCCCCGCCGCCGCGTTCGGATAGTCGGCACTGGTCTGCCGCGGCGACAGCAGCACCGGCTCCCGGGTGCGCAGCGCCAGCGCGGCCGGCAGCTCGGACGCCGGATCGACCACCCCGTACTTCTGGTGCACCCAGTCCGGCAGCCCGTGCGAAGCGGTCAGCCGCAGCATCCCGTCGTCCAGCAGGTAGAGCGCCGAACCCTCACCGGTGATCCACGCCGGGCCCTCGGCCAGCAGCGTCCCCAGCAGGTCCGCCGCGCTCGACGCGCGCAGCAGCAGCCGCAGGCACCGCAACTCGGTGCGACTGGCAGGCCGCGGCGAGCTCTGGTCCATCCGAAGCGCCGGCCCTTCCGCTCGTCGTGCCAGTGCCGACCATCCTATGGACGCACCGGCCGACCAGGCGGTTCACCACACGGGCCGACGCCGTGTCACTGCCCGTCGACCTCGCCGTACCCCGGCTGCGGCCGCGCGGCGACCGGGCGCAGCGAGAACACCCCGCGCGCCACCGAGAAACCCCGCTGCAGCACCGCCCCGAGGCTCTTCGGCCGGGTCGTTCCCGCCCAGGCGGGCGGAGCGTCGTCCAGGGCGGTCCGGGGCGTGGGGATCAGTCCGGTGGCCGGCTCGGTGTGCTGGGTCGCCTGCGGCATGTGCGCTGTCCTCCGTGCTGTCGGTCACGACCGTGAAGGCGGTCTTCATCGGTATGACTTCCCGACCGACAGACAGTGTTACGCGCGGAGGATGACGAGAAGGTCTCGAACCGGCACCGAGTTCGGGGATTCGCGCGGGAATGCGGCGATTGCGCCGCTCGTCCCGGAGGTGCTCAGAGCGACGGCGCCTGCCCTGTCAGCCCCTGCGCCACCGACTCCGGGTAGTCCGGCGAGAGCGGCAGGTCGGGCGCCGTGACCGCGTCGGTCAGCGGACCGGTGCCGACCGGGTGCGGGGCGGCGTGCGCGCTGGGGGCGGCAAGGGAGGCGACCACGCCGACGGCCAGCGAGGCAAAGGCGAGCATGCTGCGCTTCTTCATACCGGGTAGAACGCGCGAGTCGCCGGGAGGTCACGACGGCCAGTGCGCCAGGCCCGCCACCAGCACCTCCGTCAGGCGCTCCAGCGTCACGTCCCGGCCCTCGGCGAGCTGGAACGCCCCCGCCGTGGCCAACGAGGCGTACCCGTGGGCGGTCGCCCGCAGCGTCCGGGCGGCGTGCACCGCCTCCGACCCCGCCAGCCCGTACCCGCGCAGCACCGCGAACAGCACCTCCACCAGCCGTCCGCCCGCCGCGCTCAACTCCGGGTCCGGGTCCGGCGCCTGGGGCAGCGCCGCGTACCGCCGCGGGAACTCGTCGGCGTACCCGGCGTACGCGGTGAGCAGCGCGGCCACCGCCGCCTCCCGGGAGCGGCCGAGCACGGCCGCCGCCAGCCGCTCGGTCAGGTCGTCGGTGGTCCGCACCGCGACCAGCCGGCGCAGTTCGGCGAGACCGCCCGAGACGTGCTTGTACAGCGAGGGGGTGGCCACCCCGGCCTTGGCGGCGACCGCGGCCAGGGTGAGCGCCTCGGCGCCCTGAGCATCGATCAGGTCGAGGGCGTGGTCCACCACGGCGGCGGTGGAGAGTCCGGCGCGGGGCATCAGGCGATCTTCCCGAGGAAGGCGAGCAGGGCGTCGGCGACGAGCTGCGGGTGCGAGGCCATCGGGTAGTGGCCGGCGTCCTCGATCATCACCTTGCGGCCCTTCAGCGCCGCGGCCTGCCGGTCGGCCAGCACCTCCGGCTTCGGGAAGTCGGGGTCCTTGGCGCCCATCAGCACCAGCCCGGGGGCGGTGACCTCCGCGCACCAGCCGATCGGCGCGGAGTTGCCGTGCAGGTACCCGGCCACCGCGGCCTTGCGGGCCGGCTCGCGCAGCATCGCGCCGAGCGAGGCCCGGTAGTCGTCGAAGTCCGCCGGGCGGGCGCCCTTCGGGTAGTAGAACTTCTGCATCGGGCTCCAGATGCCGGGGAAGGCGCCGATGACCGGCCCGGCGACCCCGAACAGAGCCTTCTGGAAGGCGTTCAGCGGCAGGTTCTCGACGAAGGCGTCGATCAGCACCACGCCGCCGGTGCGCTCCGGGGCGAGCGTGGCGGCGCGCACCACGGTGGCACCGGTGTACGAGCTGCCGACCAGCACGGCGCCGCGCAGGTCCAGGTGGGCGAGCAGGGCGACCAGGTCGTCGGCGATCGCGGCCGGGCTGTAGTCGGCGAAGCCGGTGGAGGTCTCGCCCATGCCGCGGAGGTCCATGGTGACCACCCGGTGGCCGGCCGCGCTCAGCAGCGGGGCGAGGAACCGGTAGACCCGGCGGGAGTCGAGCATGCCGGGGAGCAGGACCACCGGGACGCCGTCGCCCGGGGTGTCGTCGTAGGCGAGGGTGCCGCCGGTGACGTCGAGGTACTGGGTGGTGCCGAGGGTGCTGTTCATGGCGGGCCTCCTGGCTGGTCCGGGCTCTCCGGGGTTCGGCTGACTGCCGATAGCCATAAAGCTAAGGCTAATAGCCTTAGCCGTCAAGTCCTGGAGGTGGCGGAGGCCTGGAGGCCCGCCGGAACGGCGGTCGGCGGGTGCGGTCAGATGCCGTCCACCTTGAAGGGGTCGTGTTCGGCGATCAGCTTCTCCAGGCGGGCCTGGTCGACCCGGCTGGTGAGCGCCCCCTCGTCCTGGCGGTCGCGGATCACCTTGGCCAACGTGAACGCGGAGGTGATCTCGAAGAGCAGTCCGACGGCGAGGAACGCGCGCATCCAGGCGTTCACCGGCAGGTAGGCGATCCCGACGACGAGCGCGACGGTGGCGAGGACGAAGGAGGCGGCGGCCTGGAGGTAGAACGCCGCGGTGGTCCGGTGGGGCATCGGTGCGGTCATGGCACCAGGGTCGGGGCGCGGTCGGCCCGGGTCGTGAGCACGGATACTCAACTCCGCCGTCACGGTCCGTCATGCCGGCGGTGGGGGCTTCTGGTAAACCGTCACAAATCACCCATAGGTCGTCAGGAAAGTTTCACAGCCCCTCGGTAGGAGCTTGGAATCATGGGGTCCATAGGATTAACGTTTGATAACGCAGCGCGGTCGGCAACGCCGTAACCAAGCGGCACCGTGCGCCACGCCTAATCCAACCGGGCACGCCCTTCACCGGGCCGCCCAGGAGCCGGGGAACCACCTTCCACCGGGGTGAATCGGAACGGCCCTCGGGCCCGACCGTAGGAGACCTTCCACCTCCGAACCCGTCAGCTAACCCGGTCGGCGACAGGGAAGGAAGGAGCACGCCCCCGTGGCGTCGACCTACACCGAGAGCACCGGCACCCGGCTGCTCGACCACCCGGCCGAGCAGGACGCCGTCCGGCACCGCCTGCCCCGCCAGTCCCGCGCCGGAGCAGCCCCGCTGTTCGGCGCCGCCGCGATGACCGCCGCGCTCGGCGCCACCGGACTCGCCGCCGCCCCCGCGCAGGCCGCCGCCCCGGCACCCGCCGCACCCGCCGTGACCGCCGCTGACGAGGCGTCGGACGGCCTGCTGGCCGCCGACCCCGGGCTCGCCCTCGCCGCCCGCATCCAGCAGCAGGCCGACGGCCAGCGCACCGCGGCCGACGAGAGCGCCCGGGTCGCCGCCGCCCAGGAGGCCGAGGCCAAGCGGGCCGCCCAGCAGGCCGGGACGCACCGCGACGCCTACGCCCTCCCGCTCGCCGACTACCAGCTCACCGCACACTTCGCGCAGTCCGGCGACCACTGGGCGCTGCTGCACACCGGCCTCGACTTCACCGCCCGCACCGGCACCCCCGTCGCCGCCGTCGCCGCCGGCACCGTCACCTCGGCCGGCTGGTCCGGCGCCTACGGCTACCGCGTCATCCAGACCCTGCCCGACGGCACCGAGATCTGGTACTGCCACCTGTCGCAGATCGCCACCCCGTCCGGCCAGGTCACCGCCGGCACCGTCCTCGGCGCGGTCGGTGCCACCGGCAACGTCACCGGACCCCACCTCCACCTGGAGGTCCGCCCCGCCGCGGGCGCCCCGATCGACCCGCTCCCGTGGCTCACCGCCCACGGCCTCCAGCCGTAGGCACCGCCGCCTGACCGGCTATCCCTCCGGGTCCAGGCCCGGGAGCCCGTCCCGCTCGGCCTGGCCCGGGAGGTACTCCTCCGGCGCCAGGTCCGCGAACGCCTCCCGCTGGGCCGGACCCGGCACGTAGTCCTCCGGCGCCAGGTCCGGGTACTCCTCCAGCAGCAGGCGGGCCAGGCCCGGGACGGTCCACTCGCCGCACAGGTCGATCGCGGCCTCGGCCACCGCCGCCTCGAACCCCTCGAAGTCACCGGCGAGTTCGGCCGGCATCGGGAGCCCGCGGGCGGTCAGCTCGGCCAGGTTGCGGTACGAGCGGTGCATCAGGCCCTGCTCCAGCAGCCGCCGCGCCCCGTCGGTGGCCATCCCCACCACCCGGATCCGCTCCGGGCTCCACGCGTCGCCCGGCTCCAGGCCCGGCACCTGCTCGAACGCCGCCTGCCGCTCCTCCTGCGTGAACTCCCGGAAGCCGTCCAGCCACACCCGCACCGCGTCCAGGTCCCACTCCGGCACCCCGTCCGCCCGCAGCAGCAACGCGTACAGCCGCGGCCAGGTCACCAGGTCCGAGCGCCGCAGCAGCCCCGCCAGCAGCTCGCCCTGCCAGTCGGCCTCCTCGTGCAGCCGCTCCCACCGCTTGGCGTTCAGCCGCCGCGCCGTACGCTGACGGTCGATCAGCAGCCGCACCGCCGCGCCGTACGCCAACGGGTCGCCGTCCGGCTGGACGTACAGGTGCAGGCGCTCGTACAGCAGCTGCTCCACCATCGGTGAGGACAGCTCCGGGAACCCGTCGTGCAGCCGGGCCCCACCGAGCTCCAACAGCGTCAGGACGGCCCGCACCGCCCCCTCGTCCACCGGCGGCAGGCCCTCGCCCGCCGCCCAGTCGAGCAGGTCGGCGGTCCGGGTACGGGGCAGCAGCTGCAGGTCGTCGTCATCCACCCAGGTACGTTAACCGGTCCCCACCCCACCGCCGGGTAGGGTCGGGCGCCATGGAAACCGTCCGGCTGACCGGGCCCCGGCTCACCCTCCGCGAGTACCGGCACACCCCGGAGGAGGTCGCCGCGCTGCAGGCCGTGCACGGCGACCCGCGAGTCGTCCGCCACCTGGCCTTCGAAGCCCAGGACTTCGAGGGCTGCGCCGACCAGCTGGAGCTCTACCTCGACGAGGCCGAACGCGAGCCCCGCGAGCACTACCGCCTCGCCGTCGAGCACCTCTCCGGCGAGGTGATCGGCCAGGCCGCGCTCACCCGCGAAGGCGACCACGCGGCCCAACTCGGCGTCGCCCTGCGCCCCGACACCTGGGGCCACGGCTACGCCGCCGAGACCACCGCGCTGCTCTGCACCCTCGCCTTCGACCACCTCGCCCTGCACCGCCTCACCGCCCGCACCCACCCCGCCAACACCCCCGCCCAACGTGTCCTCACCCGCGCCGCCTTCCACTACGAGGGCCGCCTCCGCCACGACACCCACCGCTCCGGCACCTGGCACGACGCCCTCCAGTACTCCCTCCTCGCCCCGGAGTGGCAGGAGCTGCAGCGCAGGCAGGGGGGTTAACCCCACCTCGGATCCGGCAGCAGGCGTCATTCCGACCGGGCAGCCCGCTGCGGCACCTTGGAGGAGTAGCCAGTCACCCGATCCGAAGGGCCCGCTGATGTCCACCGCCTCGCACCCGGTCTCCGCTCCGAGCGTCTCGCGCAAGCCGGCCGTTGAATCGCGGCCGGGGTTCTGGCGGGCGCCGTTCTCCTCCTTCACGTTCCGCGAGTTCGGGTACACGTTGACCGGACTGCCGATGGCGATCCTCGGGTTCACGGTGGTGGTGACGCTGTTCTGCCTGGGGATCGGGACGGCGGTCACCATGCTGGGGCTGCCGGTGCTGGCGCTGCTGCTGGTGGCGGCCCGCGGGCTGGGCGCCGGGGAGCGGTACCGGGTCGGCAGCCTGCTCGGGCTGGAGCTGCCCGCGCCGCGGCCGGTGACGGTCCGTCGGGAGGGCGTGTGGGGCGCGATCACCGCGCGGCTCGGCGACGCCGCGGGGTGGAAGGCGGTGCTGCACCAGTTCGTGATGTTCCCGTGGGCGGTGTTCAGCTTCAGCGTCTCGCTGGTGTTCTTCACCGTCGGCTGGGCGCTCGTGCTGTTCCCCGCCTACCAGTGGGTCTTCGCGCGCTACACCGACTGGAACGGCTACCGGGTCGCCGACTGGACCGACAGCCACGGCGTGCACCACGTCTACGAGCTCACCTCGTTCTGGCAGATCGCCGCTGTCACCGTGGTCGGCCTGGTCCTGGTCTTCCTCACCCCGCACCTGATCCGCGGCCTGACCAACGTCAACCGCCTCGCCGCCCGCGCCCTGCTCGCCGGCCACTGACCACGCGCCGGGGCCGGGCCCAGCGCCCGGCCCCGTGCCGACCGCACGCACGAACATGCGCCGCCCAGGGCCCCGTGTTCGGATGGGACGGGCCGAAGCCCCTCCGCCGAAGGAGCCCGATGAGCGCCGCGCCCCCGACGCTGCGTCAGCGACCGGACCGCGAGGCGGTCCTGGTCACCTCCCGGCCGCTGGACGAGTACTGCGCCTACTTCGGCCTCACCCGCGCCGACCTCGCCGCCCTGCCCGGACCGGTCCTCGACTGTCCCGGCGGGGCGGCCGCGCTCGCCGCCGAAGCCCGCACCCTCGGCTGCGAGGTGATCGCCGCCGACCCCGCGTACGCCGCCGGCCCCGACCGCCTCGCCGCCCTCGCCGACGCCGGACGCGACCGGATGGCCGGCGCCATCCACCGCGACCCCCGCCGCCACCTGCCGCCCGGCCGCCACCACCCCGACAAGTACCTGCGCAGCTGGGACCGCGCCCGCCGGCTCTTCACCGCCGACGCCGCCGCCCACCCCGAGCGCTACATCGCGGCCGCGCTGCCCCGGCTCCCGTTCGCCGACCACACCTTCGCGCTCACCCTCAGCTCCTACCTGCTCTTCGCGTACCCGGCGCACTTCGCCCCCGCCGAGCAGCTGCGAGCCCTCCTCGAACTCACCCGCGTCACCGCCCCCACCGGCGAAGTCCGGGTCTACCCGCTGTTCGACGGGACCGGGCGCCCCTGCCCCCACCTCCCGGAACTGCGGGCCGCGCTGCGCCACCACGGCATCGCCGGCCGGGTCCTCACCACCAGCCCCCCGCACCGCACCCTCGTCCTGCGCCGCCGCTGACCACTCGCCGCGACCTGGCCGGGAAAGCACCGGAAAACGCACCGGAAAAGCAGGCGGCCCGTGGGCTGCTTCCTCGGGCCGGGGTCCCGCACGAGGGCGGGAGCGGCGGTCGAGGCACCGGGGATGTACCGGTGAGCCCACGGGCCGGGTGACTGCTTGGGTCTGCGCCTGAGCCGGAGGCCAGGCGGCCTCATCCTGCACAGGCAGGGGCGGCTCTAGCGAGCAGCCACCTCACGCATCCTGATGGAACTCAATTCAGGATCACCTCCTTTCAGTGTGCCGCCACCATAGGCACCGCCCTCCGCCGGAGGCAACGGATTATTCGCACAGAAAGGCCGAAGGCCCGGAGGCGATGCCTCCGGGCCTTCGTGCTACTGAGTAGCGGGGACAGGATTTGAACCTGCGACCTCTGGGTTATGAGCCCAGCGAGCTACCGAGCTGCTCCACCCCGCGTCGGTGAACCCAACAGTACGTGAGAGCCACGGGAAAAGGAAATCGGGTTTCACGGGGCGGGGTCGGGGGCCGGGCGGACCGGTTGGCGGGCGCGGCGGGTCTGGGCCCAGACGGCGAAGCAGACCAGAGTGGCGAAGGCGGGGACCATGACCAGGCCGTAGACCAGGAGGAAGCCGTCGGTGCCGAGGTCGGCGGCGGCGTTCCAGGCGCCGTGCAGGGACATCGCGAGGAGCAGGCCGACGGGGGCGGCGAGGCGGGCGAGCCAGCGGCGGCCGGTGGTGAGGGAGACGGCGAGGCCGAGTCCGGTCAGCGCGGTGAACAGGGGGTGGGCGAAGGGGGACAGCAGGGCGCGCAGCACGAAGGTGTGCACGGTGCCGTCGAAGTCGCGCAGGCTGGGGGTCTGGCCGAGGCCGATGGAGTCCAGCCGGGCCTGCTGGTCGGCGGTGAAGGCGCGGCCGAGGTAGAGCGCGTTCTCGGTGAAGGCGAAGCCGCAGGCGGTGACCCCGCCGAGGACCATCCCGGCGGCCAGGGTGCGCGGGTTGGCGCGGGAGCGGCGGCGGGGGGCGGGGCGCAGGTAGGGCGCGGTGCGGCCGCCGCGGTGCCAGAGCAGGCGGCGCAGGCGTCCGCAGGGGCGGGCCGCGTCGCAGCGGTGCCGGCGGCGCAGCGGGAGCAGCAACATGGCCAGCGCCGAGCCCTTGGCGACCTCCTCGATCAGCGGGGTCGCGAACTCCGCGCCGAGCGTCTCGCCGCGCGCGCCCTGGTGGGCGACCAGGAAGTCGCTGGCCCAGCCGTTCGCCATGATCGCCACGGTGGTCGCGGCGCACGCGCCCCAGGCGAGGCAGAACAGGGTGTGCCGGATCGGCACCCGCGCGGTCTGGTTCAGCCAGGCCAGCGAGCCCAGCACGAACGGCAGTGGCAGCAGTGCCAGTCCGAGTCCGACCAGCAGCCCCGTGGTACCGGTCTGCCGCTGCACCAGGTGCAGGATCAGCAGCCCGGACCCGGCCAGTGCCAGCGCCGCGAGCGCGGAGGAGAGCGCCGGCCGGCGCATCGGCAGCAGCCGCCGCAGCAGCCGGAGTGCCCGGGGCAGGACGGCCGCCGCACCGGAGACCGGGGCGGCGGCGTCGGCGGGGGCGGGGGAGTCGGTGCCGGGTGACGAGGTGGGCTGCCCGGGGATGCGCCCGCTCAGGACGGTGCGGCGCGGGCGGTGCGGGAGCAGCCGACCGGCCCGGCGGACCCCGGACGCGGGGTTCGGCCGGACACCGGCAGGGGTCGTCGGGTCGTCGGCGGCCATGGCGGCCGCGCCGACGGGCCCGCCGGGAATGGCGTTGCCGCTGGGCGGACTGCTCACCTGCAGAAGCGTAGGCGAAGGCCCCGTTCCGGCGGGAGGGGTCGGGACGAACCGTACCCACCCGGTGACGGTTGGTGATATGGGGTCAACTGCCGTGACCCCGGAGGTGGGTCAGCGGCGGCGGAACAGCAGGTCGTGCACGACGTGCCCCTTGGCCAGGCCGGTCCGCTCGAACTTGGTGACCGGGCGCCAGTCCGGCCGCGGCGCGTAGCCGGGGTGGCTGCCCTCGGGGTGCTCGGCGGGCTCCAGCCAGCCGGTGCCGTCGCCCTCGGGGTGGAGGTTCTCCAGTTCGGGTGAGTCCGACAGCACGGCCAGCATCTGCTCGGCGTACGGCTCCCAGTCGGTGGCGCAGTGCACCAGCGCGCCGGGGGCCAGGCGCGGCAGCACCAGGTCGAGGAAGGACTGCTGGATCAGCCGGCGCTTGTGGTGCTTGGGCTTCGGCCACGGGTCCGGGAAGTACACCCGCAGACCGGCCAGCGAGGCGTCGGGCAGCATGTCGCGGAGCAGGATCACCGCGTCGCCGGCCGCCAGGCGGACGTTGTCCGAGCCGTCGCGCTCCAGGAACTGCAGCAGGTTGCCGTGGCCGGGGGTGTGCACGTCGGCGGCGAGGATGCCCGCGGACGGGTCGGCGGCGGCCATCGCGGCGGTGGTGTCGCCCATCCCGAAGCCGATCTCCAGGGTCACCGGACGGCCGTCGAACATCGCGACCAGGTCCAGCGGCGTCCCGTCGATGGCGAAGCCGTACGCCTCCCAGCTGCGGTCCAGCGCACCGGCCTGGGCCTTGGTCATCCGGCCCCGGCGCGGCTGGAAGCTGCGGATCCGCTGCTCGCGGTGCTGGGCTTCGGTGGCCTTGTGCGGGTACATCGGCGCGGGGTACGCCGCCGGGGCGGCGGAGAGCCGGGCGGACGGGGTCAACTGGGAGCTGGGGGCGGTGGCAGTCACAATCGCACCAGTCTACGGGTCGGACTCCGGCCCCGGACCGGGTCGTGACAAGGCTTACAACCGGGCCGGGACCAGGTTCGCGGGCGGCCGCGCGGGGCCTCAGGCGAGTGCGGCGACCGCCCGCCGGGCGACCTCCCGGCCGATCGCCAGCGAGGCGGTCGCCGCGGGCGAGGGCGCGTTGAGGACGTGGACCACCCGGCGCGGGGAGCGCGGGTCGTCCGGGTCGAAGCCGGCGAAGGCGAAGTCGTCGAGCAGGGTGCCGTCCGCGGCGACGGCCTGGGCGCGGACGCCGGCCGCGGTGGGGACCAGGTCGGCCTCGGTGACGGCGGGCAGCAGGCGGCGGACGGCGGTGGTGAAGGCGCGCTTGGAGAGCGAGCGGTGGAGTTCGCCGATCTCGTAGCGCCAGTGCCGGCGGGCGATCCGCCAGGCGCCGGGGAAGCGGACCGTCTCCGCCAGGTCGCGCAGGCTGACGGTCCGCCAGTCGTAGCCCTCGCGGGCCAGCGCGGGCACCGCGTTGGGGCCGACGTGGACGTCGCCGTGGATGCCGCGGGTGAGGTGCACGCCGAGGAACGGGAACGCCGGGTCGGGCACCGGGTAGACCAGCCCGCGCACCAAGGTCCGCCGCTCGGGCGCCAGTTCGTAGTACTCGCCGCGGAACGG
Source organism: Kitasatospora sp. NPDC049285 (assembly GCF_040678815.1). Taxonomy (NCBI): domain Bacteria; kingdom Bacillati; phylum Actinomycetota; class Actinomycetes; order Kitasatosporales; family Streptomycetaceae; genus Kitasatospora; species Kitasatospora sp. NPDC049285. The sequence goes on from NZ_JBFAQR010000049.1 coordinate 46,453, forward strand.
GACGATCCGCACGCCGGGGTCGTCGCCGGCCAGCCGGGCGATCCGGTCGCTGTGCAGTCCGGCGCAGTTCACCAGCACCGCGCAGCGCAGCTCGCCGCCGGAGGTCTGCACCGTCACCCCGTCCGCGCGCCGCGCGATGTCCAGCACCGAGGTGTTGAGGCGCAGTTCGGCGCCGCGTTCGGCGGCCAGCGCGGCGTAGCGGCGGGCCACCGCGGGGTAGTCGCAGATGCCGGTGGTGGCGAGGTGGAGTCCGGCGATGCCGGTGACCTCCGGTTCGTACGAGCGGATCCCGGCGGCGTCGAGTTCGTGCAGCGGGATGCCGTTGGCCCGGCCGCGTTCGGCGAGGGCGGCCAGGCGCGGGAGTTCGGCGGGGTCGGTGGCGACGATCAGCTTGCCGGTGACCTCGTACGGGATGCCCTGGTCGCGGCAGAACTCGACCATCTCGGCGGCGCCGCCGGTCGCGTAGCGGGCCTTGAGCGAACCGGGCCGGTAGTAGACGCCGCTGTGGATGACCCCGCTGTTGCGCCCGGTCTGGTGCGCGGCGAGCGCACCCTCCTTCTCCAGCACGGTCACCGACCGCCCGTGCCCGGCCCGGGTCAGTGCGTACGCCGTGGACAGCCCGACGATGCCACCGCCGACCACCAGCACCTCGACGTCGTGCTTCAACCCCGCACCCCGATCCTCCGCGACCCGACCCCCGCCCCGATGGTGCCACGGGCGGGTGGCGGGGGTACCGGGAAACGGTCAGGTGGAGGCCGTGAGCACCAGCCGTGCGCGTTCGGCGAGTTCCTTGACCCGCTGCTCGTTCTGGTAGGGCTCCAGGCGGCGCAGGAGCTCGACGACGTACTCGCGGCTGCGGTGGGAGGAGATCCGCCCGGCCACCTCGACGGCGCGCTCGCCCGCGGCCACCGCGGCGTCCAGGTCGCCCGCCTCGGCCTCGGCCATCGCGGAGACCACCAGCCGCAGGCCGTGCGAGCGGACGAAGCCCTCGGTCGGGCGGGCCAGCGCCTCGCGGGTGAACTGCCGGACCTTGGACGGGACTCCGAGGTCGCGGAAGCACTCGGCGGCGTCCGCGGCGAGCCGGTCGTAGGCGTAGAAGTCGATCCAGGTCGGGTCCTGGTCGCCGGGGCGGGCCCGGTCCAGGGCGGCCTCGGCGGCGGCCAGCGCGGTGCCGCAGGCGGCGGCGTTGCCGGCCTTGGCGTGCGCCCGGGCCTCCACCAGGTGGAAGAAGCTCATGGTGCGGGCGGTGGCCAGGCCCCGGTTGCGCTCCAGCGCGGCCTGCGCCAGGTCGACCGCCTCGTCCGGGAAGGACCGGTAGGACGCCTGCAGGCTCATCGAGGCCAGCACGTACCCGCCGAGCGGCACGTCGCCGGCCGCCCGGGCCAGCCGCAGGGCCTGGATGTAGTAGCGCTGGGCGGCCTCGTGCTGGCCGGTGTCGAACGCCATCCAGCCCGCCAGCCGGGTCAGTTCGGCGGTCGCACCGAACAGCGCCCGGCCGATCGCGTCGCTGTACGAGGCGAGCAGCAGCGGCGCGGCCTCCACCCGCAGGCACTCCGGCACCATCGAGGAACGCCAGTCCCCGCCGCCGTACTTGGAGTCCCAGCGGCGGGCCTCCTGGGCGGCCTCGCGGAGCTTGGCGGCGTCCGCGTGACCGACCCGGTAGCCGGACAGGTCGGGGACGGCCTCGCGGGCCACCGAGCCGTCGGCGGGGGTGATCAGCCAGCGGGAGACCGGGGTGGCGTACGCGGCCACCGAGAAGGTGCCGGCCAGGCTGTCGCTCCAGCGCCCGCCGCCGGGGCCGCGGCGCAGGTCCAGGTCGACCCGCCACAGCTCGGTGGCCGAGCGGACCGCCTCCGGCACCTCGCGCGGGAACTCCAGGCCGAGCTCCGGGGTCGGGTGCGAGTCGGCCAGGCCGATCTCCTCCAGCGGCACCGGCCGGCCCAGCTTGTTGCCGAGCGCGGTGGCGATCAGGTGCGGCACCGGGCGCTGCGGGACCATGCCCTTGGTCACCCAGCGGGCCACCGAGGTCTTGTCGTAACGAAGGGTCAGGCCGCGTTGCGCGCCCAGGTCGTTGACCCGGCGGGCAAGTCCGGCGTTGCTGATCTGGGCGAGCGCGAGGAGGGCGCCCAGCCGGTCGTTCGGCCCTCGTGAGCTGACGGTCATGGTGGCGGTGGCACCCCCTGGCGACGTCGTGCGCGGATGGCGGCGAGTGCGACGGCAGCAGCGCGCCACCGGACTGCTGCACCTAGCGTAGTCGTCCGCGTTCCGAGGGTTAAGAGGCCGCATTCCGGATGGCGGGAACGCGCACCCTGCACGGCGGGCGGCCGGATGCCCGCGCCGGGGTCCGCGGGCACCTGCCGGACGCGCGTGCTCCGGTCCCGTGCCCGCATGCGCCACCCGTGCTCCCTAGGCCGCAGCGGCAGGTCGGCGATTCGCTGGAGCCTGTGGATCGGCCCGCCGCCGAGGACCCGGCGGGCCGGGGGAAACGCTGCCTCAATCCCCGCGGGCAGCGGCGGGTCCGGGAGGGCATGCGGATGCCCTCCCGGACCGTGCGACGGCTTTCGGCCATCCGCGGCCGAGTGCGGACGTCCACGGACCGCCGCCCGAAGCCCACCGTCCGCGCCCGGAACGCGAGTTCCCGGCCGCGACGGGCGGCACCGCACGGCCCGGGCCCCGGAGGGGGGAGCCCGGTCCGGCAGCCCGTCCTGCCGGAAAGCCGGGCGCTCGATCGCCCCATCGGTGGCACGATGTCTCCTGACGGCGCGCCACACCGCGACGCCCGCACGGGCGTTCGGCGCGCGCTGCGGCACGTCAGGTGGAGGCGCGATGCGGTGGCTCACCGGCTGGAGCGGGCTGACCGCGGCCGACCCGGCCCTCGCTGCCGTCCGCCCCCTGGCCGCCACCCTGCTGTGGGGCGGCCCGAACCCGCTCTGGGCGGTCGGCGACTGGCGGCCCGACGAACTGCGCGTCGCCGTCCTGCGCCCCGGCGGTCCCGCCGCGGTCCGCGGCGGACTCGACCCGCACGACCCCGCCGACAACGCCGACCGCGACACCCCCGCCACCCTGCGCCTCGCCGTGGTCGGCCGCTGCGGCGCCACCGACCGGGAACTCGCCGACGGCATCGCCGCCGCCCGCGGCGGCGCGCTGCGCCACCTCACCCACTGGCCCGGCAGCTACACCGTGGTGCTGCGCGCCGGCACCCGCTCCACCGTGCTGCTCACCGACCTGGCCGGCGCCCAGCCCGTCTTCCACACCCCGTTCGCCGGCGGCACCGCGTACGCCACCGCCGCGCTCCCGCTCGCCGACCTGGTCGGCGCCCCCGTCGACGCCGCCCACCTGGCCGCCCGGCTGGCCACCCCCGAGACCCCGGAGACCCTCGGCGACCGCACCCCGTACCGGGGCGTCCGCCGGGTCCCGCCCGGCAGCGCGCTCGGCATCCGCGGCGGCCGCGCCGACCACACCTCCTACCTCGACGACCCCGCCGAACCGCGCGCCGAGGCCCCCGCGGTCCGCGAACTCACCCGCGCCCTGCTGGAAGCCGTCCGCTGCCGGGTCCGCGCCACCGCCCCCGCCGACCGGCCGCGGCTCGGCGTCGACCTCTCATACGGCACCTCGTCCGCCACCGTCGCCCTGCTCGCCGCCGCCGTCCCGCTGCCCGCGAGCCCGTCCGCGGACCGCACCGCCGCCGACCTCCCTACCCCGCGCAGCGGCGCGGTCAAGGGCTCCTGGACCCGCCGCCCCGACGACACCGCGGCCCCCGAGAGCCTCGCCGCCGTCACCCTCGGCGCCGCCGAAGGACTCGCCCTCGCCGTGCACGCCCCCCGGCTGCGGCACCTCGTCGTCCCCGACCGCCCGCCCTACGCCGGCCTCGGCGACCCGTCCGCGGCCGCGACGGAAGCCGGCTGGTACCCCGAGGCCGGACCGCTCACCGACGAACCCGGCCCGGCCCTGCTCGAAACGGCCCGGTACACCGCCGCCCACCGCGCCGGCGGCGCCGACCACCTCACCGGCCACGGCGCCCGCCAGGTCCTGGACGGCCACCCCGCCCGGCTCGCCGACCTGATCCGCTCCGGCCGCTCCCTCGACCTGCTGGCCCCCGTCGCCGCCCTGGCCGGCGCCGACCGCGCCACCGCCGGCGCCCTCACCGGCACCCTGCGCACCCCCGTCACCGTGCTGCGCGCCGCCCGCCGCCTCGCCCGGGCCCGCTACGCCGACGCCCTCGACGAACTCGCGCTGCGCCTGACGCTCCGTCACCCACCCGCCGAGCGCGCCACCGTCGGCGGCCACCTCGCCGCGGACCTCGCCTGGCACCTCCCCGGCCCCGCCGCCCACCTGCTCGCCGACGAACCGCTCGCCGCCCTCGCCCAGCACCTGCGCACCGCCGCCCGCGAACCCGCGCCCACCGAACCCCCCGGCGCCCGCCGCGCCCGCCTCGCCCTGCACCGGCACGCCGCCCACTTCCGCACCCTGGTGCACGCCACCGAGCAGCACGGGCAGCGGCTGCACGCGCCCTTCCTGGACAACCAGGTGGTCCGCGCCGCCCGCCTGCTCCCCGACGACGTGCGGCTGCACCCCGGTGCCCGGCACGCCCTGCTCGCCGCGGTGCTGGCCGGGACCGGCCGCGCCGACCTGCCCGCCGACTGGGGCCGCACCCCCGGCCCCGACCCGCACGCCCCCGCCCGCGCGGGCCTGCGCGCCGCCGCCCCGCAGCTCACCGAGCTGTTCGACCGGCCGCTGCTCGCGGACGCCGGACTGATCGACACCCCCGCCGTCCGCAAGGCCCTGGCGGCCGCCACCGACCCCGGCCACCGCCCCGCCCCGCCCGCCGTCCTGGCCGCCCTCGCCGACCTGGTCGCCACCGAACTCTGGCTCCGCCGCCTCGCCGCCCGCCGCCCCGGCTCCTCCTGGACCGGCCTCCCCACCCCCCGCCGCACCGCCCTTACCCCCTGAGGCCCCGTCACACCCATCGGCACCCACCGCGCGTGCTGCCCGCCGTCCGCGCAGTCCCGCCCGTTTGCCCTGCTCCCGCGCTTGTCTCCCCACGTAGAGCGTCGCGCGTGCTGCCCGCAGGGCTCCGCGCGTCCTCCCTTCGCCCCAGCCGGCGGCGGGTTACCGTCGCAACCCCGACCCCGGAGGACACCGGTGACCGAGATGCTTCCCGTGCGCAGTGATCCGCCCCCGCCCGGCGCAGCCGTCCTCGCGGCCTGCGACGGCTCCGACGCCTCGCTCTGGGCGCTCGACCGGGCGATGTCCGAGGCCGAGGCGTACCGCCTGCCGCTGCACGTGCTCGCGGTGGTCAACCCGTCGCCGACCGGCTACCCGCCGGGCATGGCGGAGCTGGTCCAGGAGAGCGTCGAGCGGCTGACCGAGTCGATGGCCGACGGCCTGCGCCGCGCGGTCGCCACCGTCCAGGCCGCCCGGCCGCGTCCGTACGGCGGCGAGCTCGGCCTGCACGTGGTGCTCGGCAACGTCATCGACGTGCTGCTGCAGGCCGCCACCGGCCGGCACACCCTGGTGCTGGGCACCCGCGGCAACGGCGGCTTCACGAGGCTGCTGCTCGGCTCGGTCTCCACCGCCGCCGTCCACCACGCGAGTTGCCCGGTGCTGGTGGTCCCGGCCCCCGCCGCGGCCACCTGACGGGCGGCTGAGCTGGAATGACTCCGGATCGTTGAGCGTTCACCTTCCTGTCGAAGGCCGCCCGGGCCGCGACCGAGGCCGCCCGGCCGCCGAGAACCACCGACAGGAGCCCGCCCACCCATGAAGGTCGAAATCTACTCGGACATCGCCTGCCCCTGGTGCTACGTCGGCAAGCGCCGGTTCGAGCAGGCGCTCGCCCGCTTCGAGGGCAAGGACGGCGTCGAGGTGGTCTTCCGCCCGTACCAGCTGGTCCCCGACGCGCCCGAGCAGGCCCGGCCGCACCGCGAGTGGCTCGCCGAGCGCTACGGCCCGCAGTCCGTCGCCATGGACGACCGGATCACCGAGCTCGGCCGGACCCTCGGTATCGACTACGACTTCGACGCCGCGCTGGAGGTCAACACCCTCACCGCGCACCGCCTGCTGCACCTCGCCGAGACCGAGTACGGCGCGACCGTCCAGGCGGAGCTCAAGGAGCGCCTGCTCAAGGCCCACTTCACCGACGGCCTGAACGTCGGCGACCCCGCCGTGCTCGCCGACCTGGCCGCCGAGGTCGGCGTCGACCGCGACCGCGCCGCCGCGTACCTCGCGGGCGGCGAGGGCGTCGCCGAGGTCCGCGCCCGGCTCGACGAGGCCCGGCAGCTCGGCATCTCCGCCGTCCCCACCTTCGTCTTCGAGGGCCAGTGGGCCGTGCAGGGCGGCCAGGAGGCCGAGACCTTCCTCCAGGTGCTGCGCCAGGTCGAGGCCGAGACCGCCAAGAAGATCACCCAGCTCGCCCCGGCCGGCGAGGCCTGCGCGGACGACAGCTGCGCGATCTGACGGTCCTCAGCAGGTGAGTCGGGCCTGCGCCCAGTCCGCGACGTCGATCACCTGGACGGTCCCCCGGGTCGGCGTGACGACCAGTCGGACGGTCCGCTGCCCGGTCAGCGCGACGTGCGCCCGGACCGGCTTGTCCCAGGGCCCGAGCTCGCCGGATGACCACAGCACCTGACCGCCGTCGCCCTGGACCGAGAAGACCACCCGGCCCAGCGTGACGTCGAGGTCGTCCAGCCCGGCGACGGCGTCGAAGGCCGTGCAGGAGCGGTTCAGGTCGATGGTCACCCGGGAGGGGATCGGCACCGCCAGCACGTGCGTGTAGTACGTGCCGCGCATCCACGCCCCGTCGCGCTGGGCCACCCGGCCGCCGCCGCGGATCGTCGGCTGCTCGGCCGACTCGCGGTGTCCGCGGTTCAACGGCAGGTCGTCCAGCCAGAACTGGCTGGGCGTCGGCGGCGGCTTCGGCGGGTCCGGGGTCGGGACGACCGGCGGCGTCGGCGTCGGCACGACCGGCGGGTCCGGCACCACCGGGCGCTCGACCACCGGCGGCGTCGGCGTCGGGGTGATCGCCCGCACCGGCGGACGGCTCGGCGTCGGGGACGGCGTGGGAGTGGGAGTGGGCGTCGGGGACGGCGTCGGGCTCGGCGAGGGCTCCGGCACCGAGGGCGACGGCGAGGGCGTCGGCGCCGGCGGGGCGGGCGACTCGGGCGCCGCCGACGGCGGCGGCGCGGCGACCGGCGGCTTGGGCGCCGGCGAACCGGTCAGCGCGAACGCCGCCACCGCCGCCGCGACCACCGCGATCGCCGCCGAGATCCCCGCCTTGGCCGCGGTCCCCAGCCCCTCCGCGGCCGCCGCCCCGGCGCCACCGCCGGACGATCCGGCCGCGCCGCCCGCCGACCCGGCCGCCGCCGCGGTACCCGCACCGCCGGTGGTCCCCGCCGCCGACGAACCCGCGACCGCCGCGCCGCCCGCCACCGCACCGGTCGCCGCCACCCCGGCGCCGACCGCGGCCGCCGCGGCGGAGAAGTACCCGGCACCGACCCAGAGCAGCGCTCCGCCGGGCAGCACCGCCCGCAGACCGTGGTTGATGTCGGCGAGCTCCAGGTACGCGGCGGTGCACCGGGTGCAGTCCTGGACGTGCCGCCCGACCTCCGCCGACGCGCGCTTGCGCAGCGAGCCGCGGGCGTAGGCGCCGAGCCGGTTGGCGTACCCGGCGCACGCGGTGTCCTGACTGCCCGACACATGGGCCTGCAGGAAGCCGGCGGCGAGCCGGTCACGCGCCCGGTGGGCCTGGACGGCCGTGGCGTTGGCGGTCTTGCCCAGCATCACCGCGACGGTCTTCGGCGACTCCCGTTCGACCTCGGTGTGCCAGAGCACCACCCGGTCGTCCTCCGGGAGTTCGGCGTACGCGCGCATCACCATGCGCTGGTCGGCCAGCGCCATCGCCCAGGCGTCGGCGCCCGGGTCGGCCAGGTCGAACTCGACGGTGGCGGCGGAGACTTCGGCGAAGGTGGAGAAGTCGTCCACCAGCTGCTCGCGCCGGTCGGAGCGGGCCCAGGCGGCCGCCACGTTGCGGACCGCGGTCAACAGGTAGGCGCGGACGGCGAACTCGGGTCCCTTGCCGGCCTTCAGCGCCTGCAGGGTACGGGCGAACACCTCGCCGGCCAGGTCCTCGGCGGTGAAGCTGTCCCGGCAACAGGTCCGCGCGTAGCGCCGGACGGCGTCGGCGTGCCGACGGTAGATCTCCTCGTAGGCGGCGTCGTCGCCGGCCCGCACCCGGGCCGTCAACTCGGCGTCGGAAGCCGGACGTTCACCGTCGACGGGATCGGCGGGGGCGGGAACGGTGACGCGCACCGGGCGGTCCTCTCCGACGAAGGCCTCCGGGGTCACCCCGCCGCGTCCGGCGGCGGCCTGGCCCGGGACCCGGCCGCTGAGCGACTCACGGGCCGGGCTGCCGCCCTGGTCCGGTACCTGGCCGGGCGTCTCCAGGCCGGATCCGAACTCCCCGGCGTCGAGCGGCTCTTCGGGGATCACCGGAGACCGTCCAGGGCCCGTCCGGCGCACGCCGCAGGCCGCCCCTCGGAGTCGACGGCGGTCACGGTGCGCAACGGGACAATGGCTCCAACCACGGGCAAAGAATGGCATAGCGGAGCCACCACCGGTAGCCGCCCCGGCCCCGACCCACTCTTCCGGGCCGCCGCTCGCGGACTTGTTCGGACCGTCCCTCGACAAGGCGTTCGGACCGTCACCCACCCGGCGTGCGAGACGCGGTGCCGCCGCCACCGCGTCCACACCGGCCGTCGTCCGGTCGAACCGAGCGCCCGTCAGACCGCCCGCAGGCCCTGCAGCAGGATCTGCAGCAGCCGGTTGCCGGCCGCCCCTTCCGCGACGCCGTCCTGCGCCGCCGGCACGGCAGTCGTCGCGTGCACCGGAACGGCCGCGGTGAGCACCAGCACCACGTCGGCCACCGTCACCCCCGGACGCAGCTCGCCGGCCGCCCCCGCCCGCGCCACCAGCGCCGCCAGCAGGTGCAGCAGCAGCCGCGGATCGGCGCTCTGCTCACCCTCGGCCTGCACCGACGCGACGTTCAGCGCCCGCAGTTCGGCGCCGCGCTGCTCCGGGACCCGACCGATCTCCTCGGCGTACCGGAACGCCTCCGGCGGCAGCAGCCGGCCCGCGCCGGACGCCACCGCCCGCTGCAGGAAGCCCGCCAGCGCGTCCCACGGACCGGTCAGGCCGCCGTACAGCGACTCCCGGGCCTGCGCGGTCAGCCAGGACACCTCCTCGGCGGCGATCCGCTGCACCAGCACCTCCTTGCTCGGGAAGCGCCGGTACACCGTGCCGACGCCGACCCCGGCCCGCCGGGCGACCTCCTCCATCGGAGCGCCGTAGCCGAGTTCACCGAACACCTCGCGGGCGGCCCGCAAGACGCTCTCCAGATTCCGCCGGGCGTCCACCCGCAGGCGCGAACCGGAACCCCGGCCGCCCTCCGCCGGACGCTCCGGGCGGGGAAAGGCGTACCGCTCCCGCTCACCCGGCCCGCGTTGCTCGGGCACCACGTCCACCGCGGTCCTTCCGAACGCCGTTACCGGCAAACGCCCCGCCACCTGATCCTGCTCCGACATGCCAACCTCCCCCGAGGCACCCCGTCCCGGGTACCCGAACGGTTACTGCGCCCCTGGCACGCGCTGCCGACACCGGCCATCGTCCGACGTCCGCGCACTACCCTTCCCCGGATGGCTGCCGGGCAGTCCGCGCCGATGCCACCAGGCCCCAGGCATGGACCGGCACCATCGGCGGTCCGAAGCACAATCCGACCATAGTTCAAGGAAGTTCGCCGCAGAAGTGGACCCTCCACCGGAACGGTTCGGACCGATCCCGCCCGGAGTGTGGACAAGAACCCGTCCGGGGGTGCGTCATAGGGGGAACGTGAAGCGGGTCACAGCCCGAGGCCGGCCGGAGGTGCCCCATTCGAGTCCTGATCATCGGCGGCGGCTGCGCCGGACTGACCGCCGCCCTACGCCTGCAACACCTGCTGCGCGCACAGTTGAGGGACGAGCAGGTCGAGATCACGGTGGTCGAACCGCAGCCGTACCTCACCTTCCAGCCGCTGCTGGCCGAGGTCGCGGCCGGCTCCATCGACCCCCGCCACGTGGTGGTCCCGCTGCGCACCGCGCTGCCCGACTGCCGGGTGCTCACCGCCCGGGTCACCAAGATCGACCACGCCACCCGCCGCGCCTGGGTGGACGCCGCCCCGCGCGGCGAACTCCGGCTGCCCACCGAACTCCCGTACGACATCCTGGTGATGGCCCCCGGCTCGGTCTCCCGCACGGCCCCCGTCCCCGGCCTCGCGGAGCACGGCATGGGCTTCGCCACCGTCGGCGAGGCGGTCGCCCTGCGCAACCACGTCCTCGAACAGCTCGACCTCGCCTCCTCCACCCGCGACCCCGAACTCCGCCACGCGGCGCTCACCTTCGTCTTCGTCGGAGCCGGCTACGCGGGCGTCGGCGCCCTCGCCGAACTCGAGGACATGGCCCGCTACGCCGCCAAGGGCTACCACAACCTCGCGCCCGAGGACCTGCGCTGGATCCTGGTCGAGGCCACCGACCGGATCCTCACCGAGGAGACCCCCGAACTCGCCGCCCACACCCTGGCCGAACTGCGCGAACGCAACATCGACGTCCGGCTCGGCACCACCCTGGAATCCGCTGCCGACCGGCTGATGGTGCTCTCCGACGGCAGTCGCTTCGCCGCCCGCACCCTGGTCTGGACGGCCGGCATCCGCCCCGCGCCGGTGCTCTCCCTCACCGACCTCCCGCTCGACGCCGCCGGCCGGATCCGCTGCCTGCCCACCCTGCGCATCGCCGGCCCCGACGGCACCCCCCTGCCCGACGCCTGGGCCGCCGGCGACTGCGCCGCCGTCCCCGACCAACACGGCGAACCCTGCACCCCCAACGCCCAACACGCCCTCGCCCAAGCCAAGTTGCTCGCCGAGAACCTGGCCGCCGAGCTGGCCGGCCACCCGCTGGCCGGTTATCGTCCCGACCGCCCGGCCTGTTCGACCTCGCTCGGCCTGCGCCGCGCGGTGGCCCACACCCGCCGCGGCACCAGGCTCACCGGCCGCCGCGCCTGGTGGCTGCACCGGGCCCGGCAACTCCGGCGCCTGCCCAGTGCCGACCGCCGGGTCCGGGTGCTGATGGACTGGCTGTTCGGCGGACTCTTCCACCGCGAGGTGGTCTCGATCGGCGCCATCGAGCATCCGCGCGCCGAGTTCGAGTCCGGCTTCGAGTCCGACCTCACCGGCGGACCCGGCACCTGATCCGCCGATCCCCACGCGCACGTGCTGGCAGGTGAGGCGCGCCCCCGGCGTGCGCCCCCGAAACGCGCCGTTCCGGGGGCTCGACTTCCGGAATCACACCGGAGCCTGACAGGATCGACCCCACCGGACCATCACGGCGTGTACCACACCGCGCACACATCGTGATGATCACACCGCATCCCGTCTCACCGAGGACCACCCCCACCCGTACCGAGGAAGCGGCCGACGTTGAACCTCATGCGCTGGAGCGCCCGGCTCGCCGGAGCCGCATGGCGGACCGCTCCCACCACCGCGGACGAACCCGTCACGGTCCCCGGCCAGCGCGACCCCGGCACCCCCGCCGCCGAACCCCGTGACCCCGACCTCCGCTACGACCTCCGCGACGTCGTCCGCCGGCTGCCCGCCCCGATCGCCCTCACCCACGGCCCGCAGCACCTGCTCGGCTACGCCAACCAGGCCTACCGCGAGTTGTTCGGCGCCCGCACCACCGGCCGCCCCGCGGCCGAAGCGCTCCCCGAACTCACCGCCCTCGGCGTGCTCCCGCTGCTCGACCAGGTCCTGCGCAGCGGCCGCCCGCGCAGCGTGAAGTCCCGCTGCATCCTCGGCCTCGGAGGCAACCGGTACTACAACATCGCCTGCGTCCCGCTCGGCCCCGACGAACACGCCGCCGCCACCGGCGTCCTCATCTTCGCCACCGAGGTCACCGACCAGGTCCAGGCCGCCGGCCGCCTCCGCGAAGCCGAACGCCGCCAACGCGAAGCCGCCGTCACCCTCCAGCACAGCCTGCTCCCGCAGAAACTCGAACAGCCTGCCGACCTCCGCGTCGCCGCCACCTACCAACCCGGCGGCACCGACGCCGCCGTCGGCGGCGACTGGTACGACGTCATCGGCCTCGGCGGCGGCCGCACCGCCCTCGTCATCGGCGACGTGATGGGCCGCGGCCTGCGCGCCGCCGCCGTCATGGGCCAGCTCCGCACCGCCGTCCGCGCCTACGCCCGCCTCGACCTCCCCCCGCACGAGGTGATGACCCTCCTCGACGGCCTCGCCATGGAGATCGACGCCAACCAGATCGCCACCTGCACCTACGCCGTCTGGGACCCCGCCACCACCACCCTCGTCTACGCCTCCGCCGGCCACCTCCCCCTCCTCCTGCGCAGCCCCGACGGCACCGTCCTGCGCGGCGAGGAACAGAACGGCCCACCCCTCGGCACCGGCGGCGCCGGCCACCTGTCCCACACCCTCCGCCTCCTCCCCGGCACCACCGGCGTCCTCTACACCGACGGCCTGGTCGAACGCCGCGAGGAGGACATCGACCAGGGCCTCGACCTCCTCGCCCACACCCTCACCGGCCCCGTCGGCACCCCCGACACCGTCTGCGCCCGCCTCCTGCGCGCCCTCGGCGTCTCCGCCGAGCACGACGACGACGTCGCGGTACTGGTCTTCCAGGTGCCACTTGAACCCGGGCCCACAGGTGTGTAAAGTTCTTCGAGTTGCCCGACAGGGAGCACCGGACACGTGTCGACGTGGACGGTCCCGGGGTGGCCAATCCCTGAGAACCACCAGCTGATCCGTACCGGGTCGCGTCTTTTCGCGTCTCCGTTCGTATTTGCTGCGCGCTTTTTCGGAGATTGCGGCCGATTCGCTTTTCGGAGCGGGGATCGGCTAGAGTTTGAAACGTCGGACGGGCCGTCAGGTCGCAGAAGACGAAAGCGAGTCGGGAAAGAGCACAAGCTCGGATCTGATAAGCTGGGAACACGAAAGAACGAAGCGCCCGGAGGGTCGGTCGGAAGGCCGCCTGAAGGAAGTGTCCGTTCCTTGAGAACTCAACAGCG
>NZ_JBFAQR010000050.1:0-57805 GCF_040678815.1 Kitasatospora sp. NPDC049285
GTTCAGGGCCAGGCCGGTCAGGAGCACGAGGGTGATGGCGCCGGCGATGGGAGCCGCTCTGCGCCAGGGGGACGGTGTGCGGGGCGCGGGCGCGGGCGGGAAGTAGTTGTGCTGGATGTTGGAGGCGCCGTGCTGCTGCGCGGTGTTCCCGGAGAAGGCCGCGGTGCCCGTGTTGTGGCTGCCGGTCTGGACCGTGGTCGGCCCGGCGAAGATGTTCTGCTCCGCGGTGCCGCCGTCTCCGGCCGTCGGCCCGGTGATCGCCTGGATCTGGGCGACGGCGTGCTGCAGGCTTTCGGCGAACGCGGGATCCTGCTCCATGGCACGTCTCAGGGCGAGTTCCACCTGCTGCCGGGTGCGCGCGGTGGGGTGCTCCCGCGCCGAGCCGGCCTCCTCGGTCAGGTCGCGGAGCGCGGGGTCCTCGCCGAGCTTGCGGCTGACCAGGTCGTGGAGTCGGCGCATACCGGCGTCCAGTGCGTGGTCGACCTCATCGTCGGCCAGTCCGGCCACCCGCTTCGCCTTGCCGACCAGCCAGGCGAACACGTACCCGACCGCGATCTCCACGCCCGTCACCGCCGCCCCCAAGCAAGGTTGACTGCCCGTCAGACGGTACCGGTCAGGGCCTGCGCCTGCGCCGCATTTGACGGACACCTCGATCGGAGAGGTCCGCCGGAACGGAGCGGGCGCAGGCCCCGGGAGGTCAGGACGCCGGGCCGGTCCAGGTGGTGGGGACGTGGCCGAGGCGGACGCGTTGGGGGTGGTCGCCGACGGGGACGGAGGAAGTGGGGAGGCCGGTGGCGAAGTCGATCGCGGTGACGCGGTCGGCGCCGCTCTCGGAGATGATGCAGGAGCGGCCGTCGCCGCTCACCGTGGCCCAGTACGGCTTGACGGCCGGGACCAGCGGGCCCTCCTGGAGGGTGGCGCGGTCGACGACGGTGGCGTAGTCGTCCATCGTGCCCGCGACGCACAGCCGGTCGCCGGCGGGGCTCATCGCCAGGCCGTGGTGGCGGGAGTCGTTCACCCAGGTGGTGCGGTCCTCGCTGGTCGCGGGGTTCTTCGGCAGGGTCTTGACCCGGGTGATCCGGTCGCCGGCGACGTCGTACTCCACGAAGCCGTTGAAGAAGGAGACCTGGAAGTACAGCGTCGAGCCGTCGGGGGTGAACGCGGCCGGGCGGACCGCGTTGGACAGGTCGGAGCGGCCGAAGGCGTCGAGCCGCTGGCGCATGTCGATGGTGCGGACCGGCTGGAAGGTGTCGGCGTCGACGACGGTGATGTGGCGGTCGCCCTTGGTCCAGTCGAGCCACGGTGCGTCCAGCGCGGTGGTGACGTCGCCGATCGACATGTTCCAGATCAGCCGGCCGCCGTCGGTGAACAGGTTCTCGTGCGGCTTGTCGCCGGTCCGGAACGAGCCGAGCTGCCGACCGGTGGCGATGTCCAGCACGTGCACCGTGTTGGCGGTGGAGGCGGAGACCGCGACCCGGGTGCCGTCCGGCGAGACCGCCATGTGGTCGGATCGGTAACCCGCCACCGGGAAGCGCCAGTTGATCCGTCCGGTGGCGACGTCGATGGAGACCACGTCGGCGAAGCTCGGCCGGGAGACCACCACCGCCGAGCCGTCCGGGGTGGAGTACATGTCGTCGACGAACTGGTCGTGCCCCTCGCCGGGGCCGAGCCGTACGCCGAGGAAGTAGCCGAGCTTGACGGGGTTCAGGTAGATCTCGGCGAGGCGCTGGTCCTTGTCGGGGATGACGTTGATCCGGCCGATCCGGGCCAGGTCGCCGCGGGAGGTGATGACGTCCGCGGTGCCGTCCCAGTTGTTGCCCACGAACATCACCTCCCGCAGCGACGGGGCGGCCTGCTGCGGCCCGCTCGCGGCGGAGGCCGCGGCCGAGGCCGCAGACGGGAGGGCCAGGCTCAGCGCCGCCGCGAGGCCGAGGAGCGGCCGAAGACGACGGGAGCGCCGGTGCTGGGGGAGGGACATCGCGGGCTCCTTCGCGGTGCGCGGGCGGGCCGGCGGCCGGTGGGCAGGCCGGGGCCGCGCTGCGCACGAAGTCTGAAATGACGGATTGTCAGATTGGCGCTACTCGACGGTAGGGAGGGTGCGGCGGCCCTGACAAGACCCCGGTGGGCGAGAATCGTGTCGGGCGGCGAGGCGATGGGGCGGGTGGGGCGGATGGGGCAGGCGACGGGCACGTACGGCGGCCGGTCGGCGCAGGAGCGGCAGGCCGAGCGGCGGGAGCGCTTCCTGGCGGCCGGACTCCAGCAGTTCGGCGACCGGCCCGGTTACCGGCACGCCTCGGTGGCCGGGCTGTGCGAGGCGGCCGGACTGTCGACCCGTCAGTTCTACGAGGAGTTCCGCAACCTGGAACAGGTCCTCGCCCAGCTCCACCTGCAGGTCAACGACCACAAGGAGCAGGCCGTCCTGCACGCCCTGACCAACGCCGCCGGGCAGCCCTTCGCCCAGCGGATCGCCGCCGTGCTCGGCGCCTACGTCACCGCCGCCACCGAGGACCCCCGCCGGCTGCGCATCGCCTTCGTCGAAATCGTCGGCGTCAGCGAGGAGTTGGAACGCCAGCGGCTGGTGCGGCGCAAGCGCTGGGTCGAACTGATCGTGGCCGAGGCGGAGGCCGCCGCCGCCCGCGGCGAAGTGCCGCCCCGGGACTTCCGGATCGCCGCCACCGCCTTCATCGGCGCCGTCAACGGACTCCTCCACGACTGGACGGCCGGACAGTTCGAAGCCACCCTCGACCAGGTGGTCCACGAGCTGACCACCCTCCTGCTCGGCGCCACCGGCCGCTGACACCCGGCGCGCCGGCACGCCGCCCGGCGGTGGCGACCAGGCGATGGCGGCCGGCCCGGTGGCGACCAGGCGGCACCGGCCCGGCGGTGGCGGCCAGGCGGGTGGAAACGGGACGGGCGGGTGGGGATCGGCCGGGTCGGCGGGCGGGGGCGTGGTCGGCTTGACGGGTGGTCGAATCCGCCGCCGGCCCGTTCCGTGCCGGTCCGTTCCGTGGGAAGTGATGTGCTGTGATGCGACGATCCTCGGCTCTGCGGCTGGCCGCCGTCCTGGTGGCCGCAGCCGTGCTCGGCCCGGTCGGCGGGGTGCAGGCGCAGGCCGCGCCGGTGTCCGTGGTGGCGCCGCGGACGGTGGACGAGGACTGCCCGCTGGACCCGGCGCTGGCGGCGCGGCTGGACGAGGCGATCGCGCGGGTGCAGGCCGAGACGGGGACGCCCGGCGTCGCGGTGGGAGTGTGGCTGCCGGGGCGGGGGAGCTACCTCCGGGCGACCGGGGTGGCCGACCTCGCGACCGGCGAGCCGATGCGGACCGACATGATGGTGCGGATCGGCAGCGAGACCAAGACGTTCACCGTCACCGCACTGCTGGAACTCGTCGACCAGGGACTGGTCGGACTGGACGACCCGATCGCGAAGTACGTGGACGGCGTGCCCGACGGGGCGAACATCACGCTGCGTCAGCTCGCCGGGATGCGCAGCGGGCTGTTCCCGTACACCTCGGACGAGGAACTGCTGCGCACGGTCTTCACCGACCCCGGGCGGAGCTGGACGCCCCAGGAGCTGCTGGCGTACGGCTTCCGGCACGACAACACCTTCGCGCCCGGCGCGCAGTTCGAGTACTCCAACACCAACCTGATCCTGCTCGGCCTGGTGGTGGAGAAGATGACCCACCGGGACCTGGCGGAGGTGATCCGCGACCGGGTCGTGCGGCCGGCGCACCTGCACCGGACGTTCCTGCCGTCCGGGCCGGAGTTCCCGCAGCCGCACCCGCACGGGTACACGCTGGACCTCGCCGGGCAGCGCGTCGACGCCACCGACTGGAACCCGAGCTGGGCGTGGGCCGCCGGCGCGATGATCTCCGACCTGCCGGACCTGCGGCGCTGGGCGAAGGTGGTGGCCACCGGCGAACTGCTCAGCCCCGCGACCCAGGCGCAGCGCCTGCGCTTCGAGCCGACCGGCTTCCCCGGGACGGGCTACGGCCTCGGCCTGATCGACAGCGACGGCTGGATCGGGCACAACGGTTCGCTGCCGGGCTACGAGACGGTGACCGTCTACCTGCCGGAACAGGACGCCACCCTGGTGATGATGCTGAACACCGACCAGCTCGTCGGGACCCAGGAGCCGAGTTCGCTGTTCGCCCGCGCGATCACCGAGATCATCACACCGGACCACGTCTACGACCCGAAGCAGCCCCCGCTGCGCTGACGGGTCGTCGGACGGTGCGGCTCGGGTCTACGCGGCGAGCAGCGGGGCGGTCTCGGCGCGGGTGAGTGCGATCAGGGCGACGTCGTCGGCGAGGTGGTGGGTCCAGTCGCGGACGTCGTGGTCGAGGAAGGCCAGGAGCTCGGCGGGGCTCTCGCAGGGGTGCGTGGTGACGCGGTCCGCGGCGGGGTAGAACTCGCCGCTGGCGTTCCGGGCCTCGGTCAGGCCGTCGGTGTACAGCAGGAGCGACTCGCCGTCGACCAGCGGGAGTTGACGGGGCGTCGGGGCGTCCGCGCCGAGCGCGCCGAAGCCGAGCGGGAGCAGCGACGGGACGGCCACCTCGCGGGCGCCGGACGGGCCGACGGCGAGCGGGGCGAGGTGGCCGCAGTTGACCACCTCGACGGCGGGACGGTCGGCCCGGTGCTCCAGCAGCAGCGCGGTGGCGAACAGCTCGTGGTCGCCCCGGGACGCGGCGACCCGGGAGGTCTGCCGGTCCAGCCGGGCGGCCACTCGCCGAGGTCGCCGGTCTCGTGGGCCTGGGAGCGGAAGCAGCCGAGCAGGTCGGTGACGGTCTGCACGGCCTGCAGGCCCTTGCCGCGGACGTCGCCGATCAGGATCCGGGTGCCGTGCTCGGTGTGCACCGCCTCGAAGAAGTCGCCGCCGATGCCGGTGCCCGCGGTCGCCGGCTCCTAGTGGCCGGCCAGCCGCAGACCGCCGAGACGCTCCGGAATGGTGTGCAGCACGGCCTGCTGCAGGGCCGCCTCGCTGGCCCGGCTGCGGGCCAGCCGCTCGCTCTGCTGCCGGCGGGTCCACACCGCGAGGCCGGTCACCGCGCCGACCGCCAGCGCCGCGGCCAGCGCCGCCGGACGCTGCGCCGCCTGCTCGCCGGCGATCACCCGCACCAGCAGGTACTCGCCGCCCGCCGCGGCGGCCACGCCGACCGCCACCGCCGGGATGCCCGCGACCAGCGCGGCGGCGGCCACCACGCCGACGGCGACCCAGAGCAGCTGGGTGGCGTCGCCCGG
Organism: Kitasatospora sp. NPDC049285; assembly: GCF_040678815.1. NCBI lineage: Bacteria > Bacillati > Actinomycetota > Actinomycetes > Kitasatosporales > Streptomycetaceae > Kitasatospora > Kitasatospora sp. NPDC049285. The sequence goes on from NZ_JBFAQR010000050.1 coordinate 5,241, forward strand.
GGCCGCACCCAGGCTGATCGCCGAGGTGTAGGGAAGGGCCTGCGCCGCGGCCGCGCCGAGCAGCACCGCGACCGGGTGCAGGGCCGCGGCGCCGAGCCGGGCCCGCGGCAGCGAGGAGAGGAACCAGGCCATCTGCGGGACCTGGGCGATCATCACACCGAGGCCGGTGAGCGCGGTGGCGAGCGAACCGGCGGCCAGCCAGGCGTCCGTACCGGCGGGCAGCACGTGCAGCAGCACCAGGCCGAGCGCGGCCAGCGGGAGGCCGAGCGAGCAGCCGGCGACCGGGGCGATCCGGCGGTGGCGCACCAGCACGGACCCGGCCGCGCCGCCCAGGCCGAACATCGACAGCAGCAGCGTGCCCTGCGCGGGGGTCGCCCCGGCCTGCACGGCCAGCACCGGCACGGCGGCCATCAGCGCCAGCTGGGTGCAGCCGACGGCGACACCGGTGGCCAGTGCCATCCAGGCCGCCCGGGCGGGCATCGCGAACGGCAGGCCGCGGCGGACCAGCCGCCAGCCCAGCACGGTCAGCCCGAGCGGGACGGCGGCGAACAGGGCGACCGTCCGCGGGTCGGCCCAGCCCCAGACCGGGGCGACCTGCAGGGCGGCGACCGCGGTGGCCGCGACGCCCGCCAGGGCGGTGGTCAGCACCCGGTCCCAGGTCCCGGCCGGGGAGCCGACCGGCTCCGGCAGCCGGCGGCGGGCCGAGGCCAGCAGGACCAGGGCGATCAGGCAGCCGATTCCGGCGGCAGCGCGCAGCGAGAACAGCGACGGGGTGCGCGGGATCAGGTTGGCGGAGACGAAGAACGCCGCCGACATCACGGCCAGCCAGCCGCCCAGCACCCGGGTCATCCGGCCCGGGGCGTTGAGCGCCGGCACCAGCATCAGACAGCTGACGAACAGCGCCGCCGCGGCGACCGTGATCACCCCCCGGCCGAGCAGGTACGACCAGCCGGAGAAGGCCGCCGTCTGGACGGCCAGACCGGCGGCGAGCGCCGCCAGCGACCACAGCAGCACCCGCCGCCGGCCCCAGCGGTCGCCCGCCTGGCCCGTGCCGAACATGGTCAGCACCGTGGCCGCTGCGCCCGCCACCTTCATCACGGCGACCTGGCCGGGGCGCAGGTCGAAGGCGGCCACCACGACGGGCTGGGCCGCACCCTGCAGCACCGGGGTGATGACGTAGTAGACGGCCGCCAGCGACAACAGCACCGAGACCGGCCGTCCGGCACCGCCCCGCGCCAGGGCGGGCAGGGCGGTGACGGCGCGCGGCGGGTCGGCCGTGATCTCGGCGGCCATGCGGAGAACCTCGTTTTCGGTGGCGAGTGGGACTTCCTCCCCCTACATTCCGAGGCTCCCGCGAAAATGTGCCGCAGATAAGTAACAAAAGTCCCCTGTCGGGAAAGGCTCGGCGAGCCTGCCTGAACCTAGGGCAGCGGAGCGAGCGAGACGCCCGAGGCGTCCTGGCCCGCGGTGCTGCGACAGGCGAAGTTCCGGCCGGCCGGCTGGGCGGAGACCAGGTTCAGGCAGCGGCCGAGGCCGAGCTCCCCGTAGTAGTTCGGGTGGAACGACTCCTGCATGGTGCCCTGGGTGGCGCCGGTGGTGAGGAAGCGCGCCCACTCGCCGGTGGCCGCCGTCACCGGCTTGGTGTCGGTGGCCAGCCGGGCCGCGGTGGCGCAGACCTCGTGGCCCTGCAGGAAGTTCTGCAGGTCGAGGAACTGCACCCGGCGGTCCGCCGCCACCTGGGCGAGACGCTGCGCCAGCTGCGGGACCAGGCCGTCGCGGGCCCAGTCCAGGTCGCCGTCCCAGAACGGGCAGCCGCCCGTGCTGGTGCGGGCCCAGCCGCTCTCGCCGTAGCGGGCCTCGGAGCTGCGCGGGATCGGCGACGGGTAGGACTGCAGCACGATCCGGTAGTCGGCGTCCGCGTAGCCGTCGGCGGTCATCACGGCGCGGATCTCGTCGATCGACCGGCCGACGTCGGCCATCGCCGAGTCGATCTTCGCGTCGATGGCGGCCTGCTGGTCGTCGTGGCAGTACGAGTACCAGATCTCGTAGTCCTTGACGCAGGTCGCGATGGCGTCGGCGAAGCCGAGGTCGTTGCCGCCGATCGACAGTGCGATCAGGCCGACCCGGCGCTGCGACGCCAGCGTGGCGAGCTGGTCGGCCTGCGGGGCCTCGCCCTTGAAGGACTGGCCGCCGCTGCCGGCGCGGAACACGTTCGCGGTGGTGGCGCCGGAGCAGGCCAGGTTGACCGCGGTGGCGGAGCCGAAGGCGCTGAGCACCTCGGCGGAGTCGGAGCGGTCGCACCCGCTCTGGTAGGTCGTGCCGTACACCTTGGCCGGGGTGTAGCCGCTGCCGTTCCACGCCCGGTCGGTGCCGCTGCGGCTGCCGGAGGAGGTGTCGCTGTTGCCGGCCCAGCGGCCGCCCTCGCCGGAGATGTAGCTGTCGCCCAGCGACACCGCGATGGCGGGGCCGCTGCCCGGGGCGGCCAGCGCGGTGGGGGCGCCGACGGCCAGCAGGCCCGGGACGAGGAGCGGGAGCGTGAGGGCGGCGGCGGTGAGCCGTCTGCGGGCGCGCCGGGGCGCGGTGGGGCTGATCGGTGACATGTGAGGGTACTCCTGCGCTCGGCCTCAACTGCCTGACACAGCAAGGCGCGACGGGGGAAACAGGAACCGGCGGGGGCGGATCCGCCCAAGGGCCGGATATGGCGAGAAATGTGACACAACCGGCTTTGTTACCGCTAGGTATCTGCAGCACCTTTCTCGGCTCGCCGCCCCACCCGTCACATCTACGCGCGATGCTCAACCCGCCTGGTCCGTACCAGAGTTGATCTCCGGGCGGGCATCCCGGGGGTCGGTGGCGGGGCGTGACAAGTCGAGCGCGGAAAGTGTTCACTCGATCGGATGGCCGACGGTGCGTCAGGGCGCGGCGGGCGCGGGTTCGTGGCTTGCTGGCACCTGGTGGAGCGCGGAAGGCGCGCTGCGGAGGAGCGGGAGTCCAGTTGCCCAGAGTCACACCGGACCGGCGGGACGGCGGTCGCCGGGCGGAAGCGCCGGAACTCGCCCGGGGGCAGGTGCGGCCGTGACGCCGGGGGCGGCCCTGCTGGTCGTGGCCGGGGTGCTGGCCGGATCGGCGCTCGGCTGGTGCGCGGTGAACCGGGTCGTGGGCCGCCGCGAGCGGGCCCGGGCCGAGCGGGCCGCCGCCGACCTGGCGCTGTGCGAACGCCTGTGGGCGCTGCCCGCCCGCGACCGGGACCGGGGCTGACAGCGGAGCGGGGCGGCGGCCCGGCCGTCGGTCAGTGGTGGTCGGCGGGTCGCGGGTGGTGGCCGCCGCGGGGCTTGGGCAGGTGGTTGTCCAGCGCGTGGCCGGTGTGGTCGTCGGTGTGCCAGGACTGCGACTGGAAGGCCAGGAACATCGCGATCCAGCGTGACGCGCCCGGCAGATGGATCAGCAGCGCGCCGTCCTGCCACACGCCGTCGTCGCCGCGGAACTGCGTGCTGTTGCCCTGGTTCATGTGCACGTCGTGCACGCCGTTGCCCGGCTTGAAGCCGAACACCTTGTCCGGCACGCTCGCCTCGGTCGGCCACCGCTGGCCGAACACGTACAGCACCGCCCGCGGGTCCTCGATCGCCTGCAGCACCTGACGGTCCAGCAGGTCCGGCAGGTCGTTGTCCGCGCCCGGGCGGTCCGGCGGCAGCGTGCGCATCGCCGCGTGGTCGAACAGCTTGCCGCGCACGAAGTCCAGCGCCGCCGTGCCCGGCCGGGACGGCAGCGCCGTCCAGCCGGCGGCGGTGGCCGGAAGCTGCGCCGTCACCGGGTGTGCGAAGTCCTCGTCCACCAGGTACAGCAGCTCCGAAGGGGCCTGCTGCGACTGGACGTTGACGGCGGCCCGGAAGTGCGTGCCGGCCTGGTCCACCAGGTGGATCTGGTAGTGCGGGGTGTCGGTCGTGCCCTCGCGGCGACGGTCGACGGCCCGGGCGGCGAGCACGCCGTAGTGGTCGATGGGCATCCGGAGTCCTCCCGGCGGACGGGTACGAGGCGAGCTTTCCTTCCCCGCACTCTCCCGCACGGCTCGTCGCCCCGGCCGCCAAGTCACCCGATGTTCACCCGCCCGGAAGCCAACTCGCGCGTACGCCTTGACCGGGTCCGGCCGAGCTCCGGAACGGCGACGGTCTCCGCCAGCCTGATCCCGCGCGCTCCCCAGCTTCGAAGGTTCCCGCACTGGCGGAGCAGCGCTAGGCCACCGGCGGGTGTCAGGAGGCCTCGCGGAGGGGGCGGGTGCGGGCGGAGTCGGTGTGCAGGAGGGTGCGGGCGGCGAGGTCCACGGCGAGGTGGGTGCCGCCGAGGAGGACGGCGCGGTCGCCGAGCGCGGAGCGGAGGACGGCGGGCGGTTCGGGCAGACGGCGGGCGAGTTCGGCCCGCAGCGGGCGAAGCATCCCGGTCGGGTCGAGCCCGCCGCTTCCGCCGAGGACCACGGTCTCCAGGCCGGTGGCGAGGGCGAGCGGCACCAGCGCGTCCACCAGCCGGGCGAGCGTCTCGGCGGGCGTGGCCGGGACCGGTCGCGGCGAGCCCGGACGGGCGGCCAGGTGTGGTCGGCGGTGCAGCACCAGCCCTACGCCGGACGGATCGGCCACGTCCACGAACGCCAGGTGTTCGACCTCGCGGCCCGCATTCAGCAGGTGCCGGTGCTCTGCGTACGCGGCGAGCTGGGACGGCCGGACCTGGATCGGTTCGGCGACGGTCTCCCGGCCGACGGTGCCCTGCCCGGCGCCGGTGGCGGCGGTCCGGCCGCTGGCGCCGTCGCGGCCGTGCACGGCGAGCACCCCGCCGTGCAGATCGGCGACCGTCACGCCGGTGCCGCGCAGCAGCAGCTCGCGTAGGCGGCGGGCCTCCTGGCGGGGGTCGTCGGTGCGGCGGCGGGGCCGTTCGACCTCGGCCAGCGGGACGCCGTCGAAGCCGGCCAGCAGGGCCCGGCACGTGTCCGGGCCGATCTCGGCGACCAGAACCCAGGCGGCCTCCGGGGCGAGCGCGAACGCGACGGGGGGCCGCCCGGTGCGCACGGTCGCGCCGTCCGCGCGGACCAGGCCCTTGTCGAGCAGGTCCTCGAAGATCGCGGAGACCGTGGGCTTGGACAGCCCGGTCAAGCGGGCGAAGTCGGCGCGCGAGCCGGGGCCGCCGGTGCGGAGCCAGTCGACGGCGAGGCGCAGGTTGTGGACGCGGGTGAACTGCGGGGTGGCTCCTGCCGGGAAGCGCATGGGTCTGCCTCTGCGGGATCGGGAATCGGATGGTCGGAGCGCGCCGGGCGGAGCGGGAGACCTGACGGTCCAGCCTGCCGGGAGGTCGGGGTCGTTGGGCCTGACGGTGCGCCAGGTCGGGAAGGTGCTGCGGGTGACGGTCCGGCGGGCGGACGACGGGCGTCCGCCCGCGTGTCGGAGCGTCGGGAGCGGGGTGTCGGTGGAACGGTGGCAGCGGACGGTGCGTCAGTGGACGGCGGCGCCGGACAGGTCGGGGAAGAGCACCTCGGTGAGGTAGCGCTCGGCCTCCTGCGGGCCGAGGACCCTGGTGAGGATCGCGCGGCGACCCGGGTCGGTCAGCTGGGCGGCCCGGTAGCGGTCCCAGTGGGCGAGGAGTCGGCGGTCGAGCGCAGGTCGTCGAGCGGTTCCTCGGAGGCGATCGCGGCCAGGTACTCCTCGATCACGGTGGCCGCGAATGCGCAGAAGTCCTCCAGCTCCGCCGGGTCGGCGGGCGTGACGGCCAGGCAGAACGAGGAGAACACCGAACACCACGGCGGCAGTTCACGGGCCACCGAGCGGGTCGGCCGGTCCGGCGTGGCCAGGATGCGCCGGTAGCGCTCGGGCAGGCCGGCCTCGGAGACGGGGGAGAGGTCGACCACCGCCGCCAGGGCGCCGCGCGGACCGGCCGCCGCGAAGAGGCCGAGGATCGGGGCGGGCCGCTCCGGCCACGGCACGGCCACCACCCGCACCCCGCTGACCTGGCCGAGGAACTCCTGGACGTCCACGTAGGCGAAGTGCTCGGAGCGCAGCGGCGTCGGGCGGACGGTGTACGCGCCGTCCGGGCTCGACAGTTCCGGGGCGTCGAACTCGGCCGGTATCGGGGCGGGCATCACGCCCGGCAGGGCCAGCAAGCCTGGTGCGGGTCTCGGCCGCGAAACCCGCGAGCAGCTCCGGGAAGCCCGGGCCCGTCGCGGCCTGCCCGCCGAGGCGGCACCGGCGCAGCCAGCGGCCGAAGGCGTGGAAGTGCGCACTGGCCGCCGCGGTGGCGGCGGCAGTCCCGGCATCGTCGAAGCCCTGGGCCTCGGCGACCTCCACGAACGAGCGGAACCGGCGGCGGGCGTCGCCGTCACCGGCGAAGAAGGCCACCCCGTGCTCGGGGGTCAGGCCCAGCGCGTCGTTCACCCAACGGGTGATCAACTGCGCGCCCAGGCCGGATCCCTCGACCACGTACAGCATGCCGAACAGCCCGGCCGGGCCGTCCGGGCGGGGTACCTCGGTACAGCGCGGCAGAGCGGCGATCCGCTCCGCCGACCAGCCGAGCCGGCGCAGGTCCTGCACCAGCCGCGCGGCGCCCGGCGGGACCCGCCAGGCCAGGCCGTGTTCGGCGGCGGTCGCCGCGAGAAGGTCCTCCAGGGGCTCCTGGAAACCCAGGAACGCGCCGAGTACCGCCGCGTACGCCTCCTCCGAGGTCAGGCGGGCCAGGAAGTCGAGTTCCTCCTCCTGCGCGGCGTGCGCCGCTCGGGTGCCGTCGCGCAGGTGCTGGAGCAGCGGGGTGGAGGTGGTCGGTCGCACAGTCGCCATGCTGGATGTCCGTCCGGTCGGATGCCCGTGTGCGGGGTGAACGCCCACCGTTGGGCCCCACACCCCGTGCAACGGGCCGTTGCCGGGACCGGTTCGAAATCCGGCCGCATCTGCTCGAACCGGCCCGTGTCCGGCCACGTTCACCGCGCGAGGAGCACCATCGCGTTCCCCGGCGTTGGCTGTGCGGCCCTCCACGCTCGGCGCCCTCACCGGGGGTGGGGGGGAATGCCGTGACGTGCGCACGCGGCTGCTTCGCCGGCTGGGGACGTAGCTCCGGGCGCCTGCGGCGGGCCGGGCGGACGGTCGGGGAGCCGGGCCGTGTGCTCCCGGCGGTCGGCCGGGGTGGCGTGACGCGGGCTCAGGCGAGGAGGGCCTGGACGGTGCGGGGGACGGCTTCGGCGGGCGGGGTGGTGGTCCAGCCCAGCTCGGTGCGGGCACGGGTGGCGTCGGGGAGGGGGTGGGAGAGCAGGAAGTGGAGTTCGCCGCTGGCGAGCAGCGGGGGACGGCGCAGCAGGCGGGCGGCGGACTCGCCGAGGGCGGCGAGGGCCTTGGCGACGGGGGCGGGCATGGTGGGCGGGACCTTGGCGCCGGGGGCCGCGGCGGCGACGAGCTCGGCGATCCGACGGAGCGTCAGGTACTGGTCGGAGAGGATGTAGCGGGAGCCGACCGGCGCGGCGGCCGCGAGCAGGTGGCCTTCGGCGACATCCGGGGCGTAGACGACGGGCAGGCCGCCGGGCGGCAGCGCGGGGACCTGGTTGCGCAGCAGCTTGAGCAGGACCTGGTTGAGCGTGGTGCCGACCGTGCCGGGGCCGTACACCGCGGACGGGTGGACGATCCGGGCGGGCAGCCCGTCGCGGAGCACCGCCTCGGTGACGTGCTCGTCCGCGGCGAGCTTGGAGCGCTGGTAGGCGGTTCCGAGGCGGCCACTCGCCAGCCGGCTCTCGTCGAACGGGACGCCGGGGCTGCGCTCCAGGGCGTCGATGGTGCTGGTGTGGACGAAGCACCGGACGCCCTCGGCGAGGGAGGCGGCGACCAGGTGGCGGGTGCCGCCGAGGTTGACCCGCTCGAAGGCGCCCGGGTCGGACAGCCACTGCTCCGGCAGGCCGGCCACGTGGAAGACCGTGTCGCAGCCCGCGACGGCCTGCCGGACGCTCGCCTCGTCGGTGACGTCGCCGGCCGCCAGCTCCACCGCGGCGGGCAGCAGCGCGGCCGCCCGGCCGGGTGCGCGGACCAGCGCGCGGACCTGGATGCCGTCTGCGAGCAGCCGCCGGGCGACCAGATTGCCCACCGTGCCGGTGGCGCCGGTGACGAGTGCGCGGTGCATGGAGAATTCCCTTCCGTCGGAGAGTGATTGAGCGTATCAGTCGGTGGTCGGGGAGAATTCCCGGTGAACCGGCGGGGGTTGGCGGGACGTCAACGGGAACGGAGCAGATATCACGATCCGGAGAAGGTGAACCCGCATGGCGGAAACCCGAATGACCCGACAGAACTCGCTGGTCCGTGCGGTGGCGGTGTTCGCGCTCACCGCCGCGGGGCTGGCCTCGAGTTCCCCCGCACAGGGCCGGTCGGCGCCCGACCATGCCGGCACGGCGGCGGCGCCGGCCCCGCGCTGGGAGCTCGGCACCGCGAGCCGGGGCGGTGAACGTCCGCAGCTGACAACCGATCTGACGGACCGTCCGGAGCTGCGCGGCGCCGACCACGGAGTCCAGCGACTGCCTGTGGTACCGCCGCCCGCCGCGCAGCCGGCGGCCCAGACCGTGGTCGAGCCGGTGACCGAGGCGCGGGGCGAACGGGCCGTCCGGCTGGCGCTGGAGCAGGTCGGGAAACCGTATCGCTGGGGGGCCGAAGGGCCCGATTCCTTCGACTGTTCCGGCCTGATCGAGTTCGTCTACGGAAAGTCCGGTGTGGAATTGCCGAGAACCACCTGGGACCAGCTGGGAACCGGGCGTCGGGTGAATGTGTCGGAAATCGCTCCGGGCGATCTGGTCTTCTATCACCAGGGCTCGCACGTCGCCCTCTACATCGGCGGCGGGAAGGTGGTCCACGCGCCGCACACCGGCACCGACGTGCGGGTCGCCGAGCTCGACATGATGCCGGTGCAGACCGTGGTGCGGCTGCCGCGCGCGGCGGAACGCACGGAGGTCGGGCGGTGACGGCGAAGGCGGGCCTGCTGGCCGTGCTCGCGCTGCACGTCTGCTCGCTGCTCGGCTGGTTCGCGGCGAAGACGGTGTCGGTCCGCCGGGAACGGACCAGGGCTCGGATGGCCGCCGCCGACCTGGCGGTGTGCGAGCACCTGTGGGCGCTGCCCGAACGCGAGCACGACCGCGACTGACGGCCCGTCACTCCACCTCGCGCCCCAGGTAGCGGCGGTGCTGGAGGTCGACGAAGGCGGTGATCGCGTCGGTCACGGCGGCCGTGCGGCGGGACGGGAAGACGTCGAACATGTGCTGCGCGCCGGACAGTTCCGCGTAGGCGACGGGTTCGGCGGAGACCGCGCGCAGGCGGTCGGCGAAGCGGCGGGCGCCCGACGCCGGGACCAGGCAGTCCTCCGCGCCGTGCAGGACCAGGAACGGTGGCGCCGCGGCGTGCACCCGGTGGACCGGGGAGGCGGCGGTGTAGGCGCCCGGATCGCGGTCCAGCGGGACCTGCATGATCTGCTGCTCCAGCCGGCGCAGCCACAGCGGACGCCAGGTCTCCCGGGCGTCGGTGACGTCGTACACGCCGTGCAGGGTCACGGCGGCGCGGACCGAGGTGTCCACCTCCTCGAAACCCGGCTGGTAGCGCGGGTCGTCCGGGGTGAGCGCGACCAGGGCGGCCAGCAGGGCGCCCGCGGAGCCGCCGGTGACGCAGAGGAAGTCCGGGTCGGCACCGAACTCCCGGGCGTGGGCGCGGTACCAGGCGATCGCCCGCTTGCAGTCCGCCAGCTGGGTGGGGAAGGCGACCTGCGGGCTGAGCCGGTAGTTGGCGTTCAGCCCGACCCAGCCCGCCGCGACCAGACGGCGCAGCAGCGGCCCGCCCTGGCTGCGCTTGTCGCCGTCGAGCAGCGAGCCGCCGTGCAGGTACAGGACGCCGGGCCTCAGCCGCTCCGGCACCGGGTCGGCGGCGGGCCGGTACACGTCGAGGTGCAGCGGGACGCCCGCGACCTCGGCGTACACCACGTCGCGGGTGACGATCCGTCCGGCGAGGGGCGGGCCGCCCGCCGGGGGCAGCCCCGCCGCGTGCAGCACCGCCGGGGTGCGGTGGGCGAGCGCGACGACCCGGAGCAGGCCGGCCGCGCCGAGCGCCGCCGCAGCGAGGCCGACCAGGCCGGCCGTCCGGTCCAGCGCCCCGGCCGCGGCCAGCGCCGTGGTCAGCAAGGCATCGGCGGCCAGCCAGGTCGGGGCGAGTTCGGCCGTCACCAGGACGGCGAGGAAGACCGTCTTCGGGGCGTCGGCTGGCGGGCGCAGCGCCAGCGCGGCGAGCCCGCAGAAGGCGACGCCGACGAGCAGGAGGAGAAGTGCCATGGATGCGCTGGGTTCCTTGCCGGTGGGTGGTCAGGGCCGTTCGATCAGCAGCTGGTAGGTGTCGAGGAACCCGGAGCGGAACCCGGCCTCCGAGTAGGCGAGGTAGAGCGTCCACATCCGGCGGAAGGTCTCGTCGAAGCCCTGCGCGTCGATCGCCGGCGCGGCGGCGGTGAACGCCTCGCGCCACAGCCGCAGGGTCTCGGCGTAGTGCGCGCCCATCGACAGCCGGTCGGTGACCCGCAGCGAGGTGGCGGCGAGATGCTGGTCGACGGCCTCGGTGGAGACCAGCTGGCCGCCGGGGAAGACGTACTTGTCGATGAAGGTGAAGGTGTCGCGGGCCCGCAGCATCCGCTCGTGCGGCATGGTGATGGCCTGCAGGCCGATCCGGCCGCCGGGGGCCAGCCGCTCGTCCAGGGTGCGGAAGTAGACCGGCCAGTAGCGGTAGCCGACCGCCTCGATCATCTCGACGCTGAGAATCACGTCGTAGCGGCCGCGGACCTCCCGGTAGTCGGACAGCTCCACCGCGACCCGGTCGGCCAGGCCGGCCCGGGCGATCCGCTGCCGCGCCAGGTCGCGTTGCTGGTGGGAGAGGGTCAGCGAGACCACGTCGGCACCGCGGGCGGCGGCGCGAAGGGCGAGCTCGCCCCAGCCGGTGCCGATCTCCAGCACCCGCACGCCCGGGCCGACGCCGGTGGCGTCCAGCAGGCGGTCGATCTTGCGGTGCTGAGCGGCCGTCAGCAGCTCGGGGGCGGCCACCGGCCGGCCCGCCGGGTCGGTGTCGAACAGCGCGGCCGAGTAGGTCATCGACTCGTCCAGCCAGGCGGCGAACAGGTCGTTGGACAGGTCGTAGTGCGCGGACACGTCGCGTCTGGCCGCCTCCACGGTGCCGTGCCGCTCAAGCCGGCGGCGCGGCAGCACCAGGCGGCGCAGCGACTGCAGGACCGGCGGCACCAGACCGTCCAGGCGCTCGGCGAGCACGGTCAGCACCGCGGTGGGGTCGTCGGCATCCCACTCGCCGGCCAGGTAGGACTCGCCGAAGCCGACCAGGCCGCCGGTGCCGAGCCGCGCCGCGAACGCCGCCGGCCGGTGGACCCGCAGCACCGGACCGCCGGCACCGAGCCGGCCGTCGGTGCCGGGCCGCTCGGCGGTGGGCGGCAGTTCGACGGAGAGCGGGAGGTCACGCACGGCGCGGGTGAACACCGCCCAGGCGGCGCGGGCTCGCAGCGGGGCGCGCGGGACGCGGGCGACGTCCGGCCAGCGGTCGGCGTTCGGCTGCGGCAGGGCGGCGGCGTGCTGCGCACGGGTGCGGGTCGGCGTGGTCAACGTCGGACTCCCTCGGGGACGGTGCGGGCGGTGCGGGCGGGGCGGGGGAAGACGGGCAGTCCGGCCAGCCACAGCCGGACGCCCTGGAGGCGGATCCGGGCGGCGGCGGCCAGCGGGGCGAGCGGATGGCGTACGGCCAGCCGCAGCAGCGCGGCCGGAGTGGCGGTGCGGCGCACACCGCGCACGGCGGCGGTGAACTGCCGCCCGCCGGGCGGCTTCAGCACCACCGAGAGGGCGAGGTCGGCGCCGGGCTCGGGCACGGTCATCCGGTACTCACCCACCGGCGGGTGGAACGGAGAGACGTAGAAGTCCTTGGCGGCGGTGGCCCGGCCGCGCTCGTCCGGGTGCAGCAGGTACGTGTGCCGCCCGCCGTAGGTGTTGTGCACCTCGGCGAGCACGCCGGCCGACGAGCCGTCCCGGCGGTGGCACCAGTACAGGGTCAGCGGGTTGAAGACGTGGCCGAGCACCCGGGCCTGGGTGAGCATCAGGATCCGGCCGCCGTCCAGGTCGACGCCGTGCCGGGCGAGTTCGGCCTGCACGGTCGCCCGGATCGACGCCCCGGCGGCGGACCGGCGTCCGCGGGGCAGGTCGCCGCCGGTCAGGTGGTCACGGGCGTCGAAGCGGGCCAGCGGACGCAACGGCCGGGGCAGGCGCGGCAGTTGGTCCAGGTCGACCAGCCAGAGGTAGCCGCGGTGGCGGAAGGCGTGGGGGATCGGCGCGGTACGGACGTGCGTGATCGTGCACGGGTACAGCGCGGCGCCCGGCAGCGGCCGGGTCAGCGCCCTCACCAGCCGACCCCGAGCGCCGCGGCCGCGCGCACCCCGGAGGCGCAGCCGTCCTCGTGGAATCCCCAGCCGTGGTACGCCCCCGCGTACACCGTGCGGGCCGTGTCCAGCTCCGGGAGCCGGCGCTGCGCGGCCACCGAGGCCGGGGTGTAGACCGGGTGACGGTACGTCATCTCGGCGACTGCGGCGCCGGGTCGGACCGGGCGGTCGCCGAGGGTCACCACGCAGTCGCCGGGGATGTCCAGGCGTTGCAGGCGCTTGACGTCGTAGCTGATCCGCACCTCGGCGCCGCCGGTGGTGGCGCAGCCGTCGACCAGGTAGTTCCAGCTGGCGCGCACGGAGCGGCGGCCCGGCAGCGCCGAGCCGTCGGTGTGCAGCACGGCCCGGTTCGGGGCGTAGCCGATCGCGCCGAGCACCGCCCGCTCGTCGCCGGTCGGGTCGGTGAGCAGGCGCAGCGCCTGGTCCGGATGGACGGCGACGACGGCCGCGTCGAAGGGCAGCAGCTCACCGTCGGCGCGTACGTCGACCCGGTCGCGGTGGCGGGTCAGCGCTCGCACCGGGGTCGAGGTGCGCACCGCGGTGAGGTCCTTGACGGCCCGTTCGACGTAGGCGCGGGAACCGCCCTCGATGCTCCGCCACACCGGGGAGCCGGTGACCCGCAGCAGGCCGTGGTTGGCCAGGAAGGCCATCAGGTAGCGGGCCGGGTAGTGCAGCGCCTGCCCGGCCGGGCAGGACCACACCGCGGCGACCAGCGGCACCACGAAGTGGTTGGTGAAGTACCGGTCGAAGCCGTGGAGTCGAAGGAACTCGCCGAGGGTCGGCTCGTCCGAGCCGGCGGGCGCGGTGGCCAGCGCGCGGCCGAGGCGGTGGAAGCGCGGCACCTCGGTGAGCAGCCGCAGGTAGCGCGGCCGGGCCGCCGCCCCGGGGTGGGGCAGCAGGCCGCGCAGCCCCCGGCCGCCCGCGTACTGCAGGCCGCAGCCGCGGCACGTGACCGACATGCTCATCTCGGTGTCGAAGGTGCGCACCCCGAGTTCGCGGAAGAGCCGGGTCAGCTGCGGGTAGGTCCGCTCGTTGTGGACCAGGAACGCCGAGTCGACCGGCACGGGGCCGCTCGGCGTCGGCAGGTCGTGGGTGTGGGCGTGCCCGCCGAGGCGGTCGTCGGCCTCGAACAGGGTGACGTCGTAGGCGCGTTGCAGCAGGTAGGCGGCGGTCAACCCGGCCACGCCGGAGCCGATCACGGCGACCTTCCGCCGCGGGGCGCCGGGGGTCGGAACTGGGGTCGGCACATCCATGACGGGCGCCCTTCAGGCTCGGCGATCTTACGAAACCGGTACACGGCGGCCCGGCCGACACGGGTTCAGATCTCGTCCGCGGAACTGCGCAGCAGCGCGTCGACGTCGAGGGCGGCGTGCTCCGTGCCGGCCGGCGCCAAGGCCAGCGAACGCTCGAGGAAGAGCTCCAGGAACGCCCGCGGCACCAGCAGCACGCAGTGCCCGTCCGGACCCTGAAGCAGCACGTGCACCACCGCCCGGCCCGCGTACACCTCGGGCCGGGCCTTGACCGCCAGCAGGCCGGCCGGCCGCTGCAGCCCCTCCAGCAGCACCTCGCGCGGCAGTTCCCACACCGGGTGGCTGCCGGGCTCGAAGTGGAAGGTGCTGCGGACGAAGTGAGGATCGGCTGCCGAGTACGAGAACTCCACAGGCAGCAACAGCAGTTGCTCACCGGGCAGGCTCAGCACCAGCTCCGCCCAGCCGCACAGCTCCGCCCGGCCGGGCTCGTCCGTCGCGATCCCCGACCAACCGTGGGCCGGCGCCAGCATCGCCATCCGGCCGAGCGCCGCCGGCCCGGTGCGACGGCGCAGTGCGAGCGCCCCGGGCGTGCCCAGGGAGGACGCCTCCAGCAGCTCCAGGAACTGCAGCACCTCGCCCAGCCCGTCGCCGGTCGCGATCTCCTGACCGTCCGCCAGCTCCAACCGCAGCCGCACCAGGCACAGCAGCTCCGCCCAGCGCTGGATCTCGTGCTCGTACCGGGCGTCCGGGAGCGCCCTGGTCAGCGCAGCCACCGCGGACCTGGTCGAGGCGATCAGCCGCTGGTGGCGCTCGCGCAGATCGGTGTCCTCGGCATCCGTCGGTAGGCCCGTGCACCGGTCGCGCAGCACCCCGGACCGGCGGCCGGCCGGCCGGCCGAAGGGCAGCCGCACCTTGGACGACACCGCCAACTGTTCGCCGATCTCCGCCGAACTCCAGCCCTGCACCCGGGCCAGCACCGCCCCCGCACGGTCGTGGTCGAGCGGAGCGAGCAACTCCACCAACCGCTCCCGGCCGACGGTCTGCAGGCGCTCGTTGGCGAACGGGTCCCCCGGTGAGGACTCCCACACCCCGAAGCCGTGGAACAGCGCCCGGTGCTCCGGGTCCACCCCGCCGGGTCGACGCAGCACCACCCGGACCTCGTGCTCCACCCAGCGCAGGAACCCGGCCTTCAACCCGGCCTGCCGCGCCGGTCGTCGCGCCGCGGTGGCGGTCCTGGCGTTCGCTCCGACCGGGGCTGCGGACATCGCGCGGCCGAGGGCGGTGCGGGCGGCCTTGGCGGCGGCAGCGCCGGTGACCGCTCGGGTGGCGGTGCGGCTCGGGGTGCCGCTCGCGGTGCGGGTGGACTTGCGGGTGGAGGACTTGCGCGTGGCCTTGCGGAAGGGCCTGCCCGGCGGCCGGGCCGGCCTCCCCGGGCGGTCGCCGACGGGCAGGCCCTTGGCGCGCAGCCGGGCCACCGCCCGGGCCACCGCCAGGTAGGCCGTCTCCTCGCACTCGGCAGCCGCCAGGCGGGCCGAGCGTGGCCCGGGCAGCCGGCCTGCGTACAGCGCGGCGAGCACCAACGGCAGTGCGTAGCAAGCGAGTTCGGCGGCCACCAGCTCGAAGCGCGGCCCGCCGAAACCGTCCGCGGCCAGCTCCCGGTGCAGCCGGCGGTCGGCCCGCTGCCGCTCCCGGTCGCGGCGCGCGGCCAGCCCGTGCAGCACCCGGAGCCCGCTTGGCGAGCCGACCACCGCCAACGCCTCCTCGAACAGCTCGTCGCCCACACCGCGGGCGCCGTTCCCATCGCACGATTGCCGAGTCACCGGTCTGCCTCTCGCTCGTCGTCCCCCCGGATCGGACCGCGCCGCCGAGCCGGGCCGCTCTTCGGCCAGATCCGAGAGAGCGGACTGGGCCCGGAAAACGCGAGGGCCCCGGCCCACCGCACGGGGAACGGCGGGACCGGGGCCTACGAGCCCGGAGCACAGGGGCCGACGGCGGAGGGGAGACGCCGCCGTCGGATCACTCCGGGCGGTGTGCGGTCCGCCGCGAACGACGGGGGCAGAAGGACGCGAGGACCGCACATCCCTCACCACGGACCGAGGAGCGGCGGCGGTTCACCGCGGGTCCCGCGCCAGGGGACGTCCGAGCCGAGGGCCGGCTCCCGGGCGACCCTCGAGGCGCGCTGCCGCAAGGCGAGGACGTGGCCCCGCTGAACCGCCGGTCGCCGGGTGCCGTTCTTGCGGATGCCGCCCCGCCGCGGCACCCGACTTCGACAGGAGCGACCATGGATCGCCTTCGTGGCGCCGTCGTGCTCGGCACGACCGCGCTCATCACCGTGGGCGGCGCGAGCACCGCCTTCGCCTGGCCGGCCGGGAGCATCACGCTCACCGCGACCTGCCGCAACGACCCCGGCAAGATCGTGCTGACCGTCAGTGACACGTACAGTGCCGGGATCGACTTCACGCTGACCAACGACAAGACCACCGAGAAGGTCACCGGACACGTCGAGGGCCACGGCAAGACCGAGAAGACCGTGCACTACAACGGCGCGGGCACCGTGTGGACCTTCAAGGCCGTCACCGACAAGGGCGAGAACCTCAGCACCTCGGTCACCCTCGCCGACGAGAAGCGCTGCAAGGAGGCCACCCCGACGCCCACCCCGAGCCCCACCCACAGCCCCAGCCCGACGCCCACGCCGACGCCCACCCCGACCCCCACGCCGACGCCCAGTCCCACGCCCACCAAGCCGCCGGCGCAGCAGCTCGCGTACACCGGCATGGAGGACCCGGCGGTGGTGGTCGGTGGCAGCGCCGTCCTGCTCGGCGGCGGCCTCGGCGCCGCCTACCTCACCCGCCGGGCGCGCCGCCGGATCTGATGGCGTGCCAGCGGCCGGATCCGACGGCGCACCAGCCGTCGGATCACTCGACGCACCGTGAACGCACGACTCGAGCCGCCCGCGACCACCCGGTGAACGGGAGATGCGGGCGGCTCCGTTCTACCCCCTGAAGGCAGATGGGGAACGAAGGAAGGATGCCCCGGTGACGATCGAACAGGTTGGCGCCGACTCCCGTGTGGAGCGGCTCGAAGAGGGCGGCCGCTGGGACTGGGCGGGTGCTCCCGACTACGGCCCGGCCGGCTGGCTCGCCGCCTCGCTGCGCCCCGCCACCCCCCAGGAGTCGGGAGTCGTGCTGGACGCGTTCGGCACCACGCTGAAGCCCGTGCAGCCGGAAGCCGCCGGCACGGTCGTCGTGCCGGCCGGGCTGCTCGTGCCACCGGGAACGGTCGCCCCGCCCGGTCCGACCGTTCCGGTTGCTCCGGTTGCTCCGGTCGTTCCGGTCGTTCCGGTCGTGTCGCCTGCGGCCGGGGGACCGGTCGACGCCGTGACGCCCGTGGTGGCGGTGCCGCCCGGGCCGCTCGCCTCGCCCGCGCTGCCCGGGCAGATGGTGTCGCCGATGCCGGTGCAGGCGGCATACACGGTGCAGGCGCCGCACGTGGTGCAGGCACCGCCCGCGGTGCCGACCGTGGCCGTGGCGCCGCCCCTGCCGGCGGCGCCTCCCGCTCCTTCGCCCGTTCCGGCCGCTGCCGTTGCTGCCGCCGCCGTTCCCGCTCCGACCGATGGCGGGACCGATGCCGAGGCCGGGCCCGTCGGCCCGCCGCGGACCGAGCGGGCGCCGCTGGGAAGTGCGGCCGCCGTCGACCTCTCCTCCGAGAAGCTGATCCGCAAACAGCCCAACCCGCGCGGCGGCCTTCGCAGGTTCACCGGCCTGGTCGGCGGACGTCCGCACGCCGACCAGCTCCGCACCGTCCGCACTCCGCTGCAGCGCTGCTACCGGATCGCCGTGATCAGCCTCAAGGGCGGCGTCAGCAAGACCACCACCACGGCCGTGCTCGGCGCGATGCTCGCCGGGGAGCGCGCCGACCGGGTCATCGCGATCGACGCCAACCCCGACTCCGGCACGCTCGGCCGCCGGGTCGAGCGGCAGACCGACGCGACCATCCGCGACCTGGTCTCCGCGCTGCCCGACCTCGACACCTACATGGACATCCGCCGCTTCACGTCGCAGATGTCCGGCGGCCTGGAGATCCTCGCCAACGACACCGACCCGGCGGTCTCCCGCACCTTCAACGACCAGGACTACCGGCGGGTGATGGACACCCTGAGCCGCCAGTACCCGATCGTGCTCACCGACTCCGGCACCGGCCTGCTCTACAGCGCGATGCGCGGCGTGCTCGAACTCGCCGACCAGGTCGTGGTGGTGGCCACCCCCAGTGTCGACGGTGCCACCAGCGCCAGCATGACCCTCGACTGGCTGGAGGCCCACGGCTTCGACGAGCTCGCCGAACGCGCCGTCACCGTGGTCTCCGGCGTCCGCGAGACCGGCAAGCTGCTGCGCGTCGACGACGTGGTCGCGCACTTCGAGAGCCGCTGCCGCGGCGTCGTGGTGGTCCCGTTCGACGAGCACCTCTCGCTCGGCGCCGAGATCGACCTCGACCTGATGCGACCCAAGACCCGGGCCGCCTACTTCGACCTCGCCGCCATGGTGGCCGAGGACTTCGCCCGGCCGCAGCCACAGCGCCACTGACCGCACCCTGCGGCCCGACCGGTCGGTGAATGGGACTCACCGACCGGTCGGGCCGCAGCGTCGTGCGGTGCTACCAGCCGATCCCGATGGTCAGCCGGCTCGGCGGGTTGGCGTTGGGCAGGATCCGCACCGAGCTCTGGTCGTCGATGTCGTCGATGTCGTCGATGTCGTCGATGTCGTCGTAGGCGAAGCCGTAGGCGCGGTGGCCGAGGCCGACGGTGTGGAAGAAGCCCGCGTAGTCGTTCTTCGTCCCGGACGCCGGGTAGTAGGCGGACGGGGCGTACCACTTGGCGGTGTCGAGGGCCACGCCGCGGTTGAAGGCCGCGCAGAACTCCGCGCCGAGCTCCAGCTCGGTGGTGGCCATGCCGGCCGAGGCGAGCGCGCCGGAGCAGGCCATCACGTCCGCGGTGGTGGGCTTGCTCAGGTAGAACGGGCCGACGCCGTCCTTGGTGAACTGGAGCCGGCCGCCCGTCACCCGCCTGGAGAAGGTCTGGTTCAGCCGGGTCAGGGTGAACTGGTTCGCGGTGTAGTAGGCCCAGGCCTGGTCGATGGCGGGCTGCAGGTAGCCGGCCTGGCCGCCCCCGGGGCGGAACGCCGACGCGCTGCGCGGCGCGGTGATCCAGTCGGCGCCGGCCAGCGGGCGGAAGGCCGCGCCGACGGCGGAGCCGTACTGGGCGAGGACCTGATCGCGGGTCAGGGCGATGCCGACGGTCTGGTCGTAGGCGGTGGCGGTCTGCTCCAGCCGGGCGGTGACGGGGAAGCCGAACATGTCGACCTGGGTGGTGTTGCCCCCGAACGGGATCACGCCGTACTGGTAGGTGAACTCGTACCAGTCGAAGTACACGTCGCTGTTCGGGTCGGCGGGGTTGAGCAGATCGGGCCCGCCCCAGCCCGCGTCGTCCGGCGAGACCGGGATGTACATCGGCGAGCCGACGGACAGGTACATCCGCGCGCCCTCCAGGTGGGCGGGGACGGTCACGGTCGACGCCTGGGCCAGCGAGAAGGACATCGCGGCGTAGGTGCGGCCGTTCTTGGCCGCGGGTGTTGTTCTCTTCGTCCAGGTGCCGACACCCACGACGTCTCCCTCACCTTCAAAAGCGGGCAGCCGGCCGACTTCGTCAACCTCAACTGGTTCTCGTTCGGGCACTGACGCCCTGACGCGGCGAGCCCCGGCGCGGGTGGATCACCCGCGCCGGGGCCCTTCCGGCGGATTCCGGCGTCCGGGAGCCGGGCGAGTCTCTTTAGCCGGCAGCGGAGTTGATGGTGGCGAGGAAGGCGTCGGCGATCAGCCCGTAGCCGGCCGGGGTCGGGTGCAGGTCGCGGGCGGCGGTGCACTGGGTGGTGTAGGCGCAGATCAGGCCGACGTTGAGCGGGACGGTGCCGACGCCGGGCAGCGTCATGGTGCTGGTGAAGTCGGCGGTGTGCCAGAGCTGGTCCGAGTCGACGGTGCGGAAGTCCTCCGCGGCGTAGTCGGCGGCCTCCTGCGTGTTGAACTGCCCGACCACCTGGACCGACTGGGCGGCCACGGTCTGCCCGGCCGGGCCGGTCAGCCAGGTCGCCAGCAGCGGGTCGTAGGTGCCGTTGCCCACGTACACGGGGCTCTTGCCGCCGGCGATGTGCAGCCGGGCCAGCAGGGCCGTCAGGTTGGTGCGCACGGTGCTCAGCGCGCCGGGGACGCAGGCGGCGTCCACGCCGGTCGGACCGGCGCAGGCGTTGAGGTCGTTGGCGCCGATGTTGAGCGTGACGAACGAGACCTGGCCGCGGTGCGAGGACAGGAACGCCTCCGCCGCGGCCAGCTGGCTGGAGTAGCCGTCGTAGGCGCAGTGCCCGCCGGCCACGAAGGTCACGCTGGTCTCGCCG
Organism: Kitasatospora sp. NPDC049285; assembly: GCF_040678815.1. Taxonomy (NCBI): domain Bacteria; kingdom Bacillati; phylum Actinomycetota; class Actinomycetes; order Kitasatosporales; family Streptomycetaceae; genus Kitasatospora; species Kitasatospora sp. NPDC049285. The sequence continues at coordinate 25,390 of NZ_JBFAQR010000050.1, forward strand.
GTGCAGCCCAGCTTCACCAGCCGCAGCCCGGGGCGGGTCTGCGACAGCTTGGCGAACAGCTGGTCCGCGTACCCCTGGTTGGTGTTGCCCAGGCCGGGCTGGTAGCCCTGGGCGAGCGAGTCGCCGAGCGACAGGTAGTAGGTGACGTTGGAGGTCGTCGGCGCGGGGGTGGTCGCCGCGGAGGCCGCGGACTGCCCGGCGAGGGCGAGGGACAGGGCCGCGGCGGCGGCCAGTCCGAGGCGGTTGAGCTTGCCGAGCTTGCCGAAGGTGCGCAAGGAATCTCCCAGGGGAAGGTGGCGGCCGAGGTGATGGCGAGCGTTGCCCATCCGCACCAACGGCCGTACCCGGGAGCCCGGTTCAACGGACCGGTCGAGGGCCGGAGCGGCCGGCTCGCTGGTGGGTGCGCGTGCGTGACCCGCCCGTGCCCCGGGGTTGGTGGGGGCACGGGCGGGTGCGGCGGGGGCCGGTGCGGTCAGAGGGCCAGGCCCGGGGTGAGGTGGATGCGGTGGGGCTTGGGCAGGCGGCGGCGTTCGGCGGGGGAGACCGCGTCGCGGCGTTCGAACCAGGACTGGAGGCGGGCCAGCACCTGGCGGTCGCGGTCCTCGGACGGGGATTCGCCTTCCGTGGCAGCGAGTTCGCGCAGCAGGACCCGCGCCGGGGTGACGTCGGGCTCGCCCGGCAGGACGGCCAGGACGGAGAACCGGGTGTGCGGCGGGAAGACCACCTCGGGTTCGTCGCCCGGGCCGCCGAAGATGCCGGTGCGGCGGCCGGTGGTCGACCAGATACCGAACTCCACCGGGGTTTCCAGTTCCACGTCGCGGGCCGCGACCGCCGCGACGGCGGCCGGTTCGGTGAGCACGGTCCCCGGGACGTACAGGTCCGCGAGCGCGGCTTCGATCGGGGCGCCGAGCAGCACCGCGCCATGGTGGCTGGGCAGCCGCCGCAGGCCCGAACCGAGGCAGGAGAGCAGCGGCGCAAGCGGGCCGGCGGTGGCCGCACGGGCGGCCGTGACCAACTCGGCGCGGGAAGCCGGGAGTTCGCCGTCCGCGTGATGCACCATCACGGCCACCAGGTCGGGCCGCAGGTCGTCCTGCCGGGCCGAGCGCAGGCCCGGGAGGCGGGTGGCGATCAGGTCCGTGCGGCTGGCGAGGCGGTGGTAGTCGCCGCCCAGGAGGGTCTTCAGGGCGAGCCGGGCCGAGGGGAGGTCGGCGGCCGGGAGGTGGGCGGCGGGGGTGAGGAGGGCGGCGCCTGAGGCGGGCGCGGGGGCCTCGGGTGCGAGCGCGGTCGTTGCTGACGGTGTCTCAAATACCGCTGCGGGAGCGGATATTGACGGGTCCGGGTCGGCGGGTGGCGGGAGATCCACCACCGCGCTGGACACCGTCCGGGCTGCGGTCGGCGGGGGAGGGGGGACGTCGAGGAGCGCGGCCGGGTCCTCGGCAGGCCTGGGCGTGGGCGCGGTGAGCGGGGCGGGCGGGTCGGCGACGGCTGAAGCGGCGGGGACCGCGGGGGAGGCCGGGACCGGCGCGGTCGCTGGGACGGGAGCGGGGGCGGGGACGGGGACGGTCGGGGCGGGGGAGGTGAGCTCGGGGTCGAGCCAGTCCAGGTTGTGCATGCGGGCGATGAAGCCCCCGACGGCGAGGGCGTCGGCGTCGGCGGTGCCGTGCAGCAGGAGGCCGAGGCGGGTGGTGCCGCCGAGGTCGGGGAGGGCCTGCAGGACGGTGCCCAGGTTGCTCCACACCTCCTCGCCGACCGGGCGTTCGCGTTCGCCGACGAGCAGTAGCGGGCGGAGCGGGTCCGGGCGGAGCATCCGGGCCGCGGCCTGCCGGGGAATGCCCTCCGGGCGCAGCCACACGCCGGCCGGGACGGCTTCCACCACCCAGCCGTCGAAGGCGCGGTACAGCGCGGGGCCGAGTGGCTCCAGGCCGGTGAGGACGCGCCAGGCGGAGCTGACGACCCGTCCGCGTTCCGGGGAGGCGGTGAGCGCCAGCAGCACGGGCTCCCAGGTGGGCGAGCCGTCGGGGGCCAGGAAGGTCGAAGTCGGGCCGGCCGGGCCGAGCACCGGCAGGCCCACGGAGGCGCGGACCTCGCGGCCGAGTTCGGCGGCAAGGGCGGTGGCCATGCCGACGAGGGCCGAGGTGTTGGCCCACGGCGCGCTGAGCAGTACGTCGTCGGCGGCGAGGGAGTGCTGCCGGACGGCCTCCAGCAGCTTCGGGCCCGACAGGTGCGGACGCTCGGGGGTGCCGACCGCCAGCAGCCGGGTGCCGCGCTCGGGCATCGCGAAGCCGAGCGCCGCCGCGGGCGGCTCCGCCGGGGCGTCGGCCGCGGTCAGCCAGTGCCCGGCGGGCAGCGGCAGGACCCGGGCAGCGACGAGGGCGGCGGGCGGGGTCTCCGTGCGCGGTGAGAGCACGGCGCTGAGATCGGCCGCGGCGGGCGACTCGCCCAGTACGGGCGGCGGCGGTGCGGCCGCGGCGGGAGACGGGAGCGAGGGTGACGCGGGCTCGGCCGGCCGCGTACCGCTCGGGGGCGGGGTGTCGGCGGCGTCCGGTCCGGCCGCCTCCGGTGCGGGGGCCGCGTCGCCGTCCTGGCGGGGCCAGGTGGAGCCGTAGGGGGACGCCGGGCCGGACGGCGGGGTGTGCCACCAGGTGCCGGGCTCGGGCGAGGTGAGGGAGGTGACCAGCAGGGTGCCGTCGGGTTCGACGGAGACCAGGCCGTCGGGGGCGAGCACCGGCAGGCCGGCGGCGCGGGCGACCTGTTCGACCGGGCGGCGGCCGTCGGGCGTGGGAGCGGCCAGTCCGGAAGCGGCGAGGACGAGCGTGTGGGCGCCGCGTTCGGCGGCCAGCCGGGCGAGTTCGGGGAGGTCGCGGCGGAGGACCGGCGCGGCGTCGGGCGCGGCGGCCAGTACGAGCAGGCTGCCGGGCTCGGGGCGGACCGCGGCGAGCGCGTCGCCGAGCGCCCGGTCGTCCCCGGCGGGCGCGATGACCAGGTGCGGCCCGACCGGGCGCAGCGCCGAGCCGGCGGCTTCCGGGGCGGGCGGCGCGGCGGGGGCCCTGCGGGCCCCGGGGCGGCGGCGCGGCGGGGTGGGCACGTCGGCGGCCGGGCGGGTGGTGGCGCTCATCGGGTGTCTCCGTCCATGGTGAGCCGGCCGGTCTGGACCTGGACGGTGCGCCGCCGGGTGATGTAGTGGGCCCGGCCGGCGGGCAGCACCCGGGGCTTGAGGCCGCCGAAGAGGATGCCTTCGGACGGCGGGCAGGAGAGCAGCAGGGCAGGGGAGTTGACCTCGCTGAGCTTGCGCATCAGCGGGTCGCTGAGGCCGCGCGCGGCGTTGTTGACGGAGCGGGCCACGATCACGTGCAGGCCGATCTCGGCGCCCTGCGCCAGGTAGTCGAGGACACCGGCGAAGGGGTGGGTGCCGGACGGGGAGACCATGTCGTAGTCGTCGACGATGATGAACAGCTCGGGGCCGGTCCACCAGTCGCGCAGCTTGAGCCGGTCGGGGGTGATGTCCGCGGAGGGCACCCGGTTGACCATGGCGTGCGCGGCGCCGCCGACCACCTGGCGCAGCACGTCCACGGAGACCGCGTAGCCGAGGCGGTACTCCTCGGGGACGGTGTCGTACAGCTCGCGGCGGAAGTCGACCATCATGATGCGGGCCTGGTCCGGGGTGTACGCCTGCATCACCGAACTGGCGATCAGCTTCAGCAGGTTGGTCTTCCCGGACTCGCTGTCGCCGAGCACCATCAGGTGCGGGTCCTGGCCGAAGTCGTGCCAGAGCGGGGAGATGTCCTGGTCCTCCAGGCCGAGCGCGACCTGCAGGCTGCCGCGCGGGGCGGGCAGGTCGGCGGCGTCCAGGACCAGCGGCAGCATCCGTACCTCGGGGGCGCGCCTGCCGGTCCAGTGCTCGGCGACGGCGTCGACCAGGTCGGCGACGCCGTCGCCGAGGTCGTCGGTGGTTCCGGTGCCGTCGATCCGCGGCAGTGCGGTGAGGAAGTGCAGCTGCTCGTCGGTGAGGCCGCGGCCGGGCGACTTCGGGACCTTGCCGGCGGCGCGCATGTTGATCAGCGAGTCGACCGGGTCGCCGAGGCGCAGCTCCAGCCGGGTCTGCAACTGGTCGCGCAGCGAGGAGGACAGCTCGCCCCAGCGGGTGGTGGCGATCACCAGGTGGACGCCGTAGTTGAGGCCGCGCTGGGAGATCTGGCCGAGCGCCTGCGGCAGGTCGGGGAACTCCTGACGGACGGTGTTCCAGCCGTCGATGACCAGGAAGACGTCGCCGTACGCGTCGTCGGGCAGCTCGCCCGCGGCCTTGCGGCGGCGGAACGTGGCGATGGAGTCGATGCCGAGCTCGGCGAAGTACTTCTCCCGGCGGGTGATGACGCCGTTCACCTCGGCGACGGTGCGGTTCACCCGCTCCGGGTCGTGCCGGCCGGTGACCCCGCCGACGTGCGGCAGTCCGCGCAGCGAGGTGAGCGTGCCGCCGCCGAAGTCCAGGCAGTAGAACTGCACTTCGGCGGGGGAGTGGGTGAGCGCGAGACCGGTGATCAGGGTGCGCAGCATGGTGGACTTGCCGCTCTGCGGGGCGCCGGCGATGCCGACGTGGCCGTCGGCGCCGGACAGGTCGGCGGTCAGCAGGTCGCGGCGCTGCTGGAACGGCTTGTCGATGACGCCGAGCGGCACCCGCAGGGTGCCCCGGCCGGAGCCGTGCTCGGTGGTCAGCCCGAGCTCCGGGTCGGGCGCCAGCGGCGGCAGCAGCTCGTCCAGGGTCGGCGGGACGTCCAGCGGCGGCAGCCACACCTGGTACGCGGGCGGGCCGGCGTCGTACAGCCGCTCGGCGGCCAGCTCCAGCAAGGAGCGGGTCTCCTCCACCTCCGGCTCGGCCTCCTCGACCACCGGCAGCTGACGGGGCGCCACGTACTCGGTGTCGTAGGCGACCACCTGGCCGGCCACCACGGACTGCTGCGCCGAGCGGCGCTTCATCTTGTACGCGCCGGAGACGTACGCGGCCTTGAAGCGCGACAGCGTGGAGATGTCGCTGCGCAGGAAGCCGTTGCCGGGCTGCGAGGGCAACTGGTACGCGTCCGGGACGCCGAGGACGCCGCGGCTCTCCATCGCCGAGAAGGTGCGCAGGCCGATCCGGTACGACAGGTGCGACTCCAGCGCGTGCACCCGGCCCTCGTCCAGGCGCTGGGAGGCGAGCAGCAGGTGCACGCCGAGCGATCGGCCGAGGCGGCCGATCATCACGAACAGGTCCATGAAGTCGCGGTGCGCGGCGAGGAGTTCGGAGAACTCGTCGACCACGACGAACAGCGTCGGCAGCGGCGCCAGCGCGGTGCCGGCGGCTCGCGCGGTCTCGTACTCCAGCAGCGAGGCGTAGTTGCCGGCTGCCCGCAGCAGCTCCTGACGGCGGATCATCTCGCCGTGCAGGGCGTCGCGCATCCGGTCGACCAGCTCGGCCTCGTCGGCCAGGTTGGTGATCACCGCGGAGGTGTGCGGCAGGGCGTCCAGGCCGAGGAAGGTCGCGCCGCCCTTGAAGTCGACCAGCACGAAGTTGAGGATCTCCGAGGAGTGGGTGAGCGCCAGGGCCAGCACCAGGGTGCGCAGCAGCTCGGACTTGCCGGAGCCGGTCGCGCCGATCAGCATGCCGTGCGGGCCCATGCCGCCCTGCGCCGACTCCTTGATGTCCAGGTCGACCGGCTGTCCGTCGGCGCCCAGACCGATCGGGATGCGCAGCTTGTTCTGCTGGTTGCGCTGCGACCACTGCTGCTGCACGTCGTGCTTGTACAGGTCGTGGATGCCGAGCAGCGAGGTCAGGTCGAAGTCGGTGGCCAGCGGCTCGGAGGACTCGACGGTGTCGCCCATCCGGTACGGGGCCATCACCGTGGCCAGCCGGCGGGCGGCGTCGGCGGAGAGCTCGTCGGGGCGGCCCAGCGGCGTCACCTCGTCCTTGCGGTTGCGGTCCGCGCCGACCATCTCCAACTCGCCCTCGGCGATCCGCAGCCGCAGCGTCGCCCGGGTGTCCTTCCACTCCAGGGCGTCGCCGAGGTCGATCAGCGTCGCGTTGCGGTAGCCGGCCAGCGCCGCCCGGTGCGGGGTGCCGAACTGCACGCCGTCCAGCACGATCACCGTGTACGGCTCCTCCCGAGTGGGCTCCGCCTCCGGCTCGTACGGCGGCCGGGCCGCGAAGTCCTCGCCCAGCAACTGCTCCAGCTCGCCGATCGAACCGGCCACCAGGCGCAGCGGGCCCGCGCCGTCGCTCTCCACCGGGTGCAGCCCGTGCGGCAGCCACTTCACCCACTCCCAGTCGGCGCGCCGGTCCGGACCCGCCACCACCGCGATCCGCAGGTCCTCCGGCGCGTGGAACACCGCCAGTTGGGCGAGCACCGCCCGCACCAGGGCCCGCGCCTGCTCCTCGTCGTCGGTGCGCACCAGCACGTGCGCGAAACCACGCAGGTGGATCGCGATCGGCTGGTCGGCCACGGTGCCGTACGCGTGGATGAAGCGGCGCAGCGCGTGCGCGCACAGCGGCTCCAGGTCCTCGATCGGCTTGGTCGCCAGCGGCGCCAGCCGCACCGCGAGGCGCTGCGAGCCGACGCCGATCCGCACGTCGGTGAAGTCCGGGTGCGACAGCCGACGCTCCCACAGCCGGGAGGTGCGCACCAGCGAACGCAGCTCCTCCGGAGCCGGGTTGCGCCAGGCCAGCGCCTCCTGCTGCATGCCGATGTGCTTGCGGACCTGACGGCGCATCTGCGACAGGTAGCGCAGGTAGTCGCGCCGCTCGCCGCGCAGCTGGGCCTTGCGGTCGGTGCTGCCGCGGATCAGCTGGGTGACCAGCATGCCGACCGCGGACAGCACCATGGTGCCCATCGCGATGTACGTCATCACCCCGCCGTCCGGGCGGAGGAAGACGAACACCATCGAGAGCGAGCTGAGCGCCATCGGCAGCATGGTGATCATGTTGGCGGCGCCGCTCTGCAGCTCGGGCAGGACGGGGGGTTCCTGGAGTTGGATCTCCCCGTCGGGCATCTCAGGACCGGGCCGCCGGGCCGGGCGGTTGACAAGGACCACGCTCAACGAAGGGCTCCTCGATCCTGGATGGCCGGGGCGGTCCCGTCCAACGGGAGACACGGGCGCCGCCTTCCGGCGGGTTCATCAGGCGGCCTGCTCGGACCGGGCCACGGCCAGGTGCCGGTACGGGGCCGCGGTGCGGGCGGTGCGCAGGTGTACGGCGGCGGCCGCGGCGGTCAGCTTCAGCGCCACCGCGATCGCCTCCTCGTCCCAGCCCGCGTCCGCCAGCCGGTACGCCACCGACGGCATCGCGATCAGGCGCACCTCGGCGGGTCGACCGGCGAGCAGGGCGGACGCCTCGGCCTGGCCGAGGGTCTGCAGGCGACGTGCCTCCACGAACAGGCGGTGCCGCTCACGGGTGGTCAGACCGCCCCAGATGCCCTGCGGTTCGCGGTTCACCAGGGCCGCCGCCAGGCAGGGCTCGCGCACCGGGCAGGCGTTGCACACCCGCTTCGCGGCCAGCCCGCGCTGTTGCACCGCGGAGGAGTGCTGGGACGGGAAGAAGAGTTCCGGATCGACGTACCGGCACGCCGCGTCCGGCACCCACTCCGGCTCGGGCAGCAGCTCGCCCGGCTGGTGGCGGGCCGGGGTGATCCGGCGGACCGCGAGAACGCTGGAAGCCTGCATGGTGGGTCGGTTCCTCTCTGACGTGCGGGGTCGTACGCGGGTGCGCGGGGTTGGACGGGGACTCACCCGTCAACACGGGCCGGACCGCCGGTCGGCTCAATCGCGGCGAGGCTGAACCCCGCACGCGAACGGGCCGTTCCAGCGGGTGTTCCGGGGTGCGGCCGACCGTCCGCGGGCCCCGTCGCACCGACCAGAGCGAGGTACCGATGGAGACGCCGCACCCCGACCGAACCGCTGCCACCGCGCTGAGCGCCTGGTCCTTCGGGCCCCGCCGGCGGTTCGCGCTGCGCCGCGCCAAGCTGCGCCGCCTCAAGCTCTCCAGGGCCGGCAGCGCCGCCCTGGTGGCGGTCGGCATCGCCTTGCCCGCCCCGCTGGTCTACCAGTTGACGGTCGGGGACCAGGAGGCCAGGCAGGAGGGCGCCGTCACCACCGCCGAGCTCCAGCGCAGCTGGCACTCCGACGCACCGTCGACTCCCGCGCCGGCCAGGTCGGTTGCCCCCGGTGCGTCCCCCGCGGCGGTCCCACCTGTCGCCTCGGCGTCCGCCCCGCGGCCGGTGCCCAGCTACCCCGCGCACTACCCGCTGGGGCAGGCCTTCGCCGTCCTGCACGTGCCGGCCATCGGCCTCGACACCGCGATCGCCGAGGGCACCGACCAGGGCCCCGTCCTCGACCGGGGACTGGTCGGCCACTACGCGGGCACCCTGCAGTCCGCGTACCCCTGGCAGGGCAGCGGCAACACCGCCCTCGCCGCCCACCGCACCACGCACGGCGCGCCGTTCCGCCGCCTCGACGAACTCAAGCCCGGTGACGAGGCGGTGGTGGAGACCGAGCAGGAGTTCTTCGTCTACCGCATCACCGGCGGCATCGAGGAGGTCTCCCCGAGTGAGGTCGGCGTCGTCGCACCGGTTCCCGCCGGCTCCGGGTTCAGGGGGCCCGGCCGATACCTCACCCTCACCACCTGCACCCCCGAGTACTCCTCGCGCGGCCGGCTGATCCGCTTCGGCGTCCTGGTCCGGACGGTCGCCCGGGCCGACCAGCCCACCGGACTGCCGGGGCTGTGACCGTCCCGGACCGGTCTGGACCTATGAGGTCTAGACCGGCGGCACGGTGTGGTCTGGACCACAGGGGTGGAAAGTGGCTCTGATACACGCCTGTGACAGAACGCGGACCCGACGGCGACGGCCTCGCCCGTTCATCAGGGTGACCGACCCCGCACCCCAGGAGGACACCCGATGAACGCCGCCGACGTCACCGCCGAAATGCTCGCCCTCGCCGCTGCCGCGACCGACTGCACCGACCCGGCCGCGCGGTCCGCGATGCGCGAGCGCGCCTGGTCGCTGCACCAGCTGGCCCTGCTGGACCTGGTCCGCGAGGTGGAGTCCGCCGTACTGTCCGCCGACCGCGCGGCCCTGGACTCCTGGACCGCCGCCGGACTGCTCCAGCCCGGCGAGGCCGACCGGGCCCAGGTCGACGACGACGCCCTCGACTCGCTCGCCCACGAGCTCTTCCGCAACACTCCCGCGGGCCTCGCCTTCCTCCGCGTCACCGCCCGCCGCTGAGCTCCTGACGGTCCGTTCGGTCAGCCGAGGTGGCCGCGCAGGCGGTGGAGGGCCTCGGCGAGGTGGTGCTCGGGAAGGGCGAAGCAGGCGCGGGCACGGGAGGCGGTGCCCGACCAGGACGGCGTGTTGAGGCGGACGCCGGCCTGCTGTTCGAGGGCCAGGACGAAGGCGTCGGGGTCGCTGGTGAGCGGCGCGACGTCCGGGTGGAGGAAGAGGCCGCCGCGCGGGCCGTCGGGCAGACCGAAGCCGAGTTCCCGTAGGCAGTCGGAGAGTTGGGCCCGATGAGAGGCCAACTCGGCGCGGAGGGACTTGAGTTCCGGCCAGAGCGCGGGGAGGTCGGCGAACAGGCGGGTCGCCGTGATGCGCAGGTGCGGTGGCAGGGGGGAGAGCCGCTGCGCCCGCAGGGCGCCGCTCCACTCGGGATCGGCGGTGGCGGCGAAGCCGAGGCGCAGGCCGCCGGCGGCGAACTCCTTGGAGAGGCCGCCGACGAGGAGCAGGGCTCGGCGTTCCGCGGGGCTGAGGCCCGCCCAGCGGTCGCCGCCGAGGGGGAGGGGCCCGTCCAGGTCGGCGAGGAGGCCGAAGACCTCGTCCAGGATCACCTTCGCGTCGCAGGCCGAGGCAGCCGCGACCAGGGAGCGGAGCACCGCGGGCGGGACGTGGACGCCGGTCGGGTTGCCCGGGCTGGTGAGGAGCAGGACGTCGAACGGCCCGGCGGCGGCGAGTGCCTCGGGGGTGGCGAGGAAGTCCGGGGGCACGGCGGGCAGGGTCCGCACGGTGCCGCCCGCGGCGCGGACGAGTGGGCCGAAGAGGCCGTACGAGCCCTGCGGGAGGAGCACGACGGGTCCGCGGCCCAGCGTCCGGTGGCGGGCGCGCAGGGCGTCGAAGAGCAGGGGGAGTGAGCCTGCGCCGAGGGTGACCTGAGCGGCCGTCACCTCGGGCAGCCGGGTGGCCCGCAGGTAGCCGGCCACGGCGGCCCGGTCCCGGCGTGCCTCGGCCTCCCCGGAGGCCGAGCGGGCGCGCAGCACGCCGTGCACCATGGCGGAGCGCAGCGCGGGCGGCAGGGGGAGTTCGTTCTCGCCGTAGTCGAGGCGGATCGTGCCCGCGGCGGGCGCGGGCCGGGCGAACGCCGGGTGGGCGGCGGCCTCGCGAGCGGTGGGGCCGGGCGGCGGGCCGGGCCTGGCCGGCGGTGGGGGTGCGGAGTCGGTGGGCAGCACCCCGCCAGGGCCGTCCGCGGCCGAAGGTCGAGCGAGCAGCCCGTCCACCAGGGTGAGCAGGGCGAACTCGGCGACCTGGGAGACCCGGGACCAGGTGAGTTCGGCGGCGATCTCCAGGTGGTCCAGCAGGCGCCGGTCGCGGGAGAGCAGCAGCCCGAGGGCGAGCCCGGCGGGGCCGGCCTCGGTGAGGACGGCCAGGTGGCCGGAGGCGGGGTGGTCGCGCAGGAGGCGGAGCGAGGCGTTGCCGACGGTCTCGGCACCGGTGGCGAGGAGTCCGGTGGCCAGGAGGGCGGGTGCGTCCACCAGCAGGAGGGCATCGGTGTCCTCACAGGCCGTCAGCAGCCGGGCCAGGCGCGGGTCGGCTCCGGTGGCCACCACCACGCGGGCGTCGAGGGACGGGAGCCGGCGGGCGGCTTCGACGGGGTCGGCGGGGAGGTGGACGGCCGTCAGCCCGGCCTTGCGGACGGCCGCGGACAGCCGGGGCCGGACGCCCTCGGTCAGGGCCACCGTGTCGCCGGGCGTGGTGAGGGTGAGCAGGACGGCGTGCAGGAGGTCGACGCGGCCGGGGGCGGCGAAGATCTCCGCGGGGGCGAGGGGGAGCGAGTGGTGGGACTGGAGGACGGTGGCGAGGCGGGAGCGGAGCCGGGCGCTGCCCGCCTCGTGGGGGTACGGGGAGAACGGCGCGTCGGCGAGGTGGGCGGCGAAGCGGGCGGCGAGGCGGGAGAGGGACCAGGCACCGTGCCCGGAGCGGTGCGGCGTGTCGGCGCTGCGGGCCCGCGGGACCGCGTTGCTGCGGCGGGCCGGGCGGTGACCCTCCATCACGTGCAGGTCGTGGTAGACCGGACGGCCGTTGGCGAGGACGGCGCGGGCGGTGGTGGCGGGCACCGGTTCGGCGGCGTCGCGTTCGAGGTAGAAGGCGCACGGGTGGCCGGACCCCGACTCCAGCTCGGCGAGCGGGGTGATGTCGGTGTCCGCGGCCTGCCGGACCCGGGCGGTGTGCAGGGTGGCCGAGGTGTAGCCGTGGCGGCGGAACATCCGGCGCAGCACGGCGGCACCGGGGCGGCCGGCCAGGTTGAGGACGACGGACCCGCCCGGGTCGAGGAGTTCGGCCGCCTCGGCGAGGGCACGGGAGTTCAGGCCGAGGCCGTAGCGGTCCTCGGACAGGCCCTGGGGAAGGGCGTAGTTGCACAGGTCGTACGGGCCCTGCTCGGTGCCGAGGTCGAGTTCGGCGGTGGCGACCTGCGGGATGCAGCCGATCACCAGGTCGGCCCGCCGGCCGCTCAGCCGGGGCTCGGTGAGCAGGTCGGAGGCGACGGCGTCGTAGCGTTCGGCGAGCCGGCCGGGGCGGGGGCGGCCCAGGGAGTCGTAGCCGTTGAGGACGGCGTTGAGCCGGGAGACCAGGACCGCCTGGGGGTTGAGGTCGACGCCGAGGACGGAGCGCAGGTCGGTGAGGGTGAGCAGGGCCAGTGAGATCCAGCCGGAGCCGCAACCCAGTTCGATCATCCGCTTGTCGTGGAACGCCTGGCGGGGCTTGCGCAGCAGGCCGCGCAGGAACGCCACGCTCCACTCGTCGTCGGGCGGGAAGATGCTCGGCAGGGCCAGCAGGTCCAGCCGGACCCGGCCTTCGGGCAGGCGCAGGTCGACCGGGACGAGCCGGAACAGCGGGTGCGGACGCTCGCGCAGCGCGTCGGCGAGGGCGTGCAGCACCGGGGCGAGCCGCTCGGCGGGTTCGTCGCGCAGCCGGGCGGCGAGCCGCGGCAGCGGGTCGGCCAGATCGAGCAGGGACTCGGCGGCGAGCGCCGAGCGGTCGGCCGGGAGCGGGTGGACAGGAGCCGTGACCATGGCGGGAATGCCTCCTGGGATGAGGGAACATCCCGCTCAACGGCCCCCGTGCGGCCCGGAGTTCAGTGCACCCGGGCCGCCCCGGCCGGTTCAGCCGACGGCCGCCAGCGGCCCCATCCCGCGCGCCTCCAGCACCGGGCGCAGCGCCCGCATCGCGTAGTACGTACGGGACTTGACGGTTCCCGCCGGGATGCCCAGGGTGCGGGCGGCCTCGGCGACGGAACGGCCGCGCAGGTGCACCTCGACGAGTACCGCCCGGTGGTCGGGCGCCAGTTGGGCGAGCGCCGCGGCCAGGTCGTGCCCGGCGAGCACCGCCTCGTACGGGTCGCCGGCGGCGGGCCGTTCGGCGGCCGAGTCGTCCCACACCTCCTGCGGGCGCACCGACTGCATCCGGAAGTGGTCGATGGCGATCCGGCGGGCCACCGTGAACAGCCACGGCCGACCGTACTCGGGGCCCTGGGTGAACGCCTCCGGGTGGGTCCAGGCCCGCACCAGGGTCTCCTGCAGGATGTCCTCGGCCTTCGACCGGTCGCCGCCGGTGAGCTTGAGCAGGGCGCGCAGCAGGTACGGCCCGTGCATCCGGTACAGCTCGCCCAGGGTCTCCTCGTCCAGCCGTGCGCCCGTGTTGCCGCCCAAAGTCCCCATCGCCGACCTCGCTCCCGTCCGAACCGCCTCGATCTGATGATCCGTACGGTGTCAGCGGCCGCCAACGCGGGCCGAACGAACCGCCAACGCCGTCCCGTGGGTGCCGTTGGCGGGCGCGCCCAGGCGTTGGCCGCCGACCCGTCAGGCGTTGGCGGCGGGCAAGGAGGCGTGGGGCGGGACGGGGTCGGAGGCGGACGCGGGGTCGGCCTCGGCCTCGGTCAGGCGGCGCAGGTCCTCGGCGATCCGGGCGGAGGCCGCCGCGTCGTGCCGTTCGGCGGCCAGCTCGGCGGCCCGGCGCAGGTGGACGAGAGCCTCGGTGCGGCGCCCGAGGCCCTCCAGCAGCGTGGCGTAGCGCCACTCGGCGGTGGCGAGCACCCTGGTGTGCCCGAGATCGGCGGCGGCGGTGATCGCCTCCGCCCACAGCTGCTCGGACTCGTCGTCCCGGCCGAGTCGGCGCTGCGCGTCCGCCTCGCTGACCAGCGCGGTCAACGCGGTGTTGGAGGTGGGCAGGTCGGCCAGGATGGTGCGGGCCTGGCGGGCCCGGTCGAGGGCGGCGGCGTTCTTGCCGCAGGCCAGCAGCGCCTCCGCCATGGTGGCCAGGGTGAGGCCCTCGGCCCGGGCGTCGCCGAGTCGGCGGCTCTCCTCGAGCGCGAGTTCGAAGACGTCGGCGGCGAACTCGTGCTGCCCGAGCGCGGCCTCGGCGACACCGAGCGCCAGCCGGCTGCGCACCAGGTCGACGGAGAGCTCCAACGCCTCCTGGTACTGCACCGCCTGGCGCAGGTGGCGGACCGCCTCGCCGGGCCGGCCGCGCTCGGTGAGCGCCGCACCGACGGCTGCCGTCATCCGGCCGACCGCGACCGGTTCGCCGGACCGCTCCGCCGCCCGCAGACCCGCCTGGACGCAGGACAGCCACGCCGAGACCGTGCCGGTGCCGTGGTAGAGGGTCACCGCGGCGTCGGCGAGCCGCCAGGCCGGCCCGTACGCCCGCTCGGTGCTCGCGGACTCCACCAGGGCGCGCAGCGTGGGCTCCTCGCGGCGGAACCAGTCCAGTGCCTGCCCGGCGTCGGCGAGCGCCGGCAGCGACGGCTCGGAGCCGCCGGCCGGCGGCGGGCCACCGCGGTGCAGGGTCGTGAAGGAGCCGGCCCGGACGGTCGCCGCCAGGTAGTAGTCGAGCAGCCGTTCGGCGGCCTGCTGCCGCTCCTCGGCGGTCAGGTCGTGCTCGCCGAGCCGCGCCGAGTACAGCCGCACCAGGTCGTGGCAGGTGAACCGGCCCGGGCTGACCTCCGTCACCAGGTGGAAGACCGCCAGGATGCCCAGCGCGGCCCGGGCGACCTGCTCGTTGGCGCCGAGCAACGCGGCCGCGGCCGGGGCGTCGATCTCCACCCCGGGATGGAGGGCGAGCCGGGTGAGCAGCCGCACGGCGTCCGGGCTGAGCTGGTGCAGGGTCGCGCCGAGCGCCGCGGTGACGCTGGACTCGCCCGCCGTGTCGAGGAGTTCGAGGCGCATCCGCTCGTCCTCCAGTTCCTCGACCAGGTCGCCGATCAGCCAGGCCGGACGAGCGGTCAGCCGGGCCACCGCGATCCGCAGCGCCAGCGGCAGCCGGTCGCACAGCTCGACCAGCCGCAGCGTCATCTCCGGCTCGGCGCGCACCCGTTCGCCGCCGACCAGGCGCTCCACCAGCTCGATCGCGTCGGAGACCGGCAGCGCGCCCAGCGACAGCGTCGCCGCGCCGTCCAGCACGACCAGGTCGCTCAGCACGTTGCGGCTGGTCACCACCATCGAACTGCCCGAGCCGGCCGGGATCAGCGGCCGTACGGTGTCCGCGCGCCCCACGTTGTCGAGCACCACCAGCAGCCGCAGCGACTGGGTGACCGAGCGGTACAGGTCCTCGGCGCGGGCGGGCTCGTCCGGGATCTGGGGCTCGGGTACGCCCAGTGCCTGCAGGAAGGTCCGGCACACCTCGTGCGGCTCGACCGGGCTGCCGCGGTCCAGGCCGCGCAGGTCGGCGAAGAGCTGGCCGTCCGGGAAGCCGTCGGCCCGCTGGTGCGCCCACCGCAGCACCGTCGTGCTCTTCCCCGACCCGGCCGCGCCGGTCACCACCGCCAGGCCGCCGCCGTCGCCGTCCGCGCCGAGCTGCTCGTCCAGCCAGTCCGTCTCCGCGTCACGGCCGACCAGCCCGCCCTGCAGCCGTGGCAGTTGACGGGGCACCTGGGTTCGCGCCGCCGCCACCGGCGCGGGCGCCGACGACCGGGCCGGTGGCGTGGGGGAGGGGGCGACCGGCTCCTCGGAGCCGGCCTGGTCGAGCACCTCGGCCAGCGCGCCCTGCAGGGCCGGGCCCGGCACCACGCCGAGCTGGTCGGCGAGCAGCCGCCGGCAGCGGTGGTAGGCGGTCAGCGCCTCCGCCTGGCGGCCCTCCTGAAGCAGCGCCAGCATCAGCAGCCGCACCAGCGGCTCGCGCAGCCCGTCCTCGCGCAGCGCCGCCTCGATCGCGCCGGTCGCCTCGCCGGCCCGGCCGAGCGTCAGCAGCCGCTGCGCCCACTCCTCCAGGGTGCGCAGCCGGGCCTCGGCGAGGTCGTTGCCCCAGCGGGTCCGCAGTTCGCCCTCCGGGACGCCGGTCAGCGGCTCGCCGCGCCACAGTGCGAGGGCCTGGCCGAGCAACTCGGTGGCCTGCTCGTCGGGAGCGGTGCGGGCCTCGGCGATCAGCCGGTCGAACCGCCGCGCGTCTACCTGCTCCTCGTCACCGCGCAGCAGGTAGCCGGGGGCCTGGGTGACCACGGTCAGTGACGTGCCGTCACAGAGCTTGCGCAGTCCGGCGATGTGGCCCTGCAGCGCGGCGCGGGCCTGCGGCGGCGGGTCGCCGTCCCACACCAGGTCGAAGAAACGTTCCACCGGGACGACGCGGTTGATCTCCAGGGCGAGCAGGGCGAGTACCGACCGCCGCTTACCGGCCGGTACGTCCAGGGTGTCGCCAGTCGATGAGGTGAACTCCACCGATCCCAGCAGCGACACCCTCACACCGACCACACCCCATTCACATCGCCCACTGTCCGCCCGCCGCACGCAGACCGAACGGCCGGCGGACCGGGTGACCCGCTCCGACCTGCACCGTTCTGACAGATCGAAGATTCCGCACCTAGCGTTGCCACGTCAAGGGAGCCGCTGAAAAGACCTCAAAACGCTATCTGACCTGCGACGAATTTCTTCACCGTATGCCCACGGTTCATCCGCGCCGGACCGGTTTCACGAGCCGCGCACGCCCTCGGCCGCCGCCAGCTCCCGCCGGGCCTGCTCGGCCAGCGGCGACCCCGCTCGCACCAGCTGGTCGACCGCGAGCCGCAGATGCTTCCTGGCCTCGGCCGCCCGGCCGCCGGCGAGCAACAGCTCCGCCAGCAGCCGGTGCCCCTCCGGTTCCCGCGCGGTGTAGCCGAGCCGCCCGAGGACCGCCGTCGCCTCCTCGGCCGGCGCCAGGGCCTGCTCCGCCCGGCCGAGCCGGGCCAGCACCTGGGCACGCAGCAGCACCAGCCACACCCGCTCGTTGTCCTTCGCGCCCGGCAGCAGCGCCAGTGAGGCGTCCGCGTCCGCGAGCGCCTGCTCCAGTTGCCCGCCCGCGAGCCGGGCCCGGCCCAGGTGGTACAGCGCCACCGACTTGGTGCGATCGTCGCCGAGCTCGTCCGCCAGGCGCCCCGCGCTCTCGAACGCGGCCGCGGCCCGCTCCGGCGGCGCCCCGCACTCCAGGTAGCCGACGCCGAGCCGCATGAAGGTGACCAGCCGGTCGCGCGGGTCGCTGAGCTGAGCGTCCATGTCGCGGGCCCGCTCCAGGAAGCTCACCCCCTGCTCGGCCCGGCCCGCCCCGATCAGCGCCACCCCCAGCGCACTGCGCGCGTGTGCCACGCCCGCGCCGGGCCGCACCGCCATCGCCGCGGCCAGGCCGTCCCGGCACACCGCCACCCAGGAGTCGGCCGGACCGGCCAGGTAGTAGAAGATGTACGCGTTCTGAGCCAGTCGGTAGGCCCCGTCGTGGTCGCCGCGGGTCAGCGCCTGCTGCACCACCGCCCGCACCAGCGGCTCGTTCCCGGCGAACCAGGCCACCGCGCCGGCCGGCGAGTCGATCGCCCGGGGCAGGCCGGCGTTCGCCGCCGCTGCGGGCTCCAGCAACTGCCGGTAGGGAGTCAGCGGCCCCGCGCCCGCGTACGTCGCGGCCACGCAGTACTCGGTCAGCCGCCGCCAGACGGCGCCGACCACCGCCGGGTCCGCCGTCTCCGCCAGGAGTTGACGGGCGTACAGGCCGACCAGGCTGTGCCGGCGGAACCGGCCGGGGCGGGGCTCCTCCAGCAGGTGCATCGCCGCCAGCACGCCCAACGCGTGCCGCGCCTCCGCCAGGCTCTGGCCGAGCAGTGCGGCCGCCGTGCAGGCGTCCAACTCCTCCACCGGCAGGACCCCGAGCAGGGCCAGCAACCGGGCCGCCTCCGGCGGCAGCAGACGGCCCGTCACCGCGATCGCCGCCCGTACCCCGACTCCGCCCGGCACCGCCAGCCCGGACAGCCGGTGCCGCTCGTCCTCGATCTCCGCGACGGTCTGCGCGATGCTCCACTGCGGACGGGTCACCAGCCGCGAGGCGGAGATCCGCAGCGCCAGCGGCAGATGGTCGCACAGCTCGACCCAGCGCCGGGCCGACTCCGGCTCCGCCGCCACCCGGTCCACGCCGGCCACCGCCGCGACCAGCGCCACCGCGTCCGCGGCGGGCAGCGGCGACAGCGCCACCCGGCGGGCACCCTCCCGCAACTCCAGCTCGGAGAGCGCCGAACGGCTGGTCACCACCGCCAGACTGCCCGAGCCGGACGGCAGCAGCCCGCGCACGCTCGCCGCGTCCCGCGCGTTGTCCAGCACCACCAGCAGCCGGCGCCGGGCCAGCAACGACCGCAGCATCGCCGCCCGTTCGCCGGGCTGGGTCGGCAGCTGCCCGCCGCTCACGCCGAGCGCGTGCAGGAACCCGGAGACCACCGCGTCGACGCGCTCCGGATCGCCCTCGTCGAACCCCCGCAGATCCGCGAAGAGCTGACCGTCCGGGAACCGCTCCGCCACCCGGTGCGCCCAGCGCACCACCAGGGCGGTCTTGCCCACGCCCGCCGGTCCGACCACCGCCAGCACCCCCGGGCCCGCGGCGGCGGCCCGGTCCAGCTCCGCCAGCTCCGCCTCCCGGCCGACGAACCCGCCGGTGCGGCGCGGCAGTTGACGGGGCACCAGGGCCGGACCCGCGGCAGGTGCCGCGGGCTCGGGCCGGACGCTGATTCGGGCCAGTGCGTCGAGCAGCTGCGGGCCCGGCTGCGCGCCGAGCTCGTCGGCCAGGCCCTCCCGGGTCTGCTCGTACAGCTCGACGGCCTCGGCGGTGCGGCCCGTCTGGTGCAGACACAGCATCAGCAGCCGCACCAGCGGCTCGCGCAGCGCGTGAGCCCGCACGGCCATGGTCAGCGCCGGGACGACCTGCCCGGCCCGGCCGAGCCGCAGCATCCGCTCCGCGTACGCCTCGATCGCCCGCATCCGCCGCTCGGACAGCCGGCGCGCCAGCGGCGGGCACACCACCTCGCCGTTCGGGCCGGTCAACCCGTCGCCGCGCCAGGACTTGACGGCGGCCAGCAGCAGTCGCGCCGCCTCCTCGTCGTCGCGCACCGCCCGTGCCTCGTCGAAGCGGTCCTCGAAGCGGCAGGAGTCGACCCGGGCCCGGTCGCCCTCCAGCCGGTAGCCGCCCGGCGTGCTGACCAGGTGAAGACCCTCGCCGAGCAGCTTGCGCAGCGCCGCGACGTGTCCCTGCAGGGCGGCCCGGGCGGTCGGCGGGGGTTCGCCCGCCCACACCTGGTCGGCCAGCGACTCCACCGTCACGGCCTCGTTGAGGTGTACCGCCAGCACGGCGAGCACCGCCCAGCGCCGCGCGCCGCCCACGGCGAGCACCGCGCCGCTCTCGGTGCGCAGTTCGACCGGGCCCAGCACCAGGACGTCCACAGATCTCCTGCCATCTCGTGTCGCCCCCGGGTGCGACCGACACTACCGGCCGGCGGGTCAGGAGTGAACCACTGGGACGGCCCTTCTCGTTGTGCGGAACAGGGGGGACGGACCCGTCGACGACTGTTCAGGGGGTGGCCACGTGAGGTTCGGCCGACGGATCGAGGCGGACGCGGTCCGCCTGATGATCGGCAGCTGGCAGCCGGTGGAGCTGCCGCCCGACACCCCGGACGACCGACCGGTCGGCGGACTCGACCTGCCGCCCGCCGACGCCTCCGCCGTCATCCGCGAGGCGCGCAACGTGCTCGCCCTCGGCGGCGACCCCGACCCGAGGCTGGTCGCCGTCGCCCGCACCGCGCCCGGCTTCGCGGCGCTGTGCCGGATCTCCGGTGCCCTCGTCGTCGACGAGCACCCCTCCGTCGGCGGGTGGAGCCCCGTCGAACGTCGAGCCGTCACCGAATGGGTCGCCGTCCTGATCGCCAGACTCGGCGCGGAAGGAGTGGAACGCCTGGTGGAACGCCTCGCGGCCGGGCGCTGACCCGCCGTCGGCAGCCGCCGGAGAACTCGTCGAAATTTCCTTCGACGAGGCTGAACCACCCGACCCTCGCGGCCCGTTCGACCGTGAGGAGCGGAGCGTCCCCAAAAACGGACCCCGCCGGACGTGAGGGAAGAGGTGGGCGTGCCGTGTCCGCAGGCAGCGCCATTGTGGTGGACGTCGACGGCCCGCTGATGCGCGTCGTCGTCAACCGGCCGGACCGGGCCAACGCCCTCGACCGCGCAGCCCTGCGTGACCTCGCCGCCGTCTTCGAAAGCCTCTCCGAACGCCCCGCGATCCGGGTCGTCACCCTGCGCGGAGCCGGACCCTCGTTCTGCACCGGCGTCGACCTCGCCGAACCCGGCACCGACCACCCCGACGCCGCCGCCGAACAGGCCGCCCTCTCCGCCCGCGCCGTCGCCGCCGTCACCGCCGCACCCGCCGTCACCCTCGCCCGGGTCCACGGCGCCGCCACCGGACTCGGCCTGTCCCTCGCCGTCGCCTGCGACCTGCGCCTCGCCGACGAGGACGCCGTCTTCCGGCTCCCCGAACTGTACGTCCGTCAACCGCCCTGCTGGGGCGATGCGTTGACGCGTCTGGTGGCCGAGATCGGACCCGCCCGGGCCCGCGAGCTCGTCCTGCTCGGCGAACGCGTCGACGCCGCCACCGCCACCCGCTACGGCCTGGTCAACCGCACCGGCCCCACCGAGCTCATCGACCGCCTGGAAAGCCGCTGGACCCGCCGCCTGGCCCGCGCCGCCCCGGCGGGCGTCCTGCTGGCCAAAGCGCGACTGCGCGCCCAGGAACCGCCCGGCCGGCCCGACGACAGCCTCACCGAGGCCGAACTCGCCGCCGTCCACGCCGACCAGCGGGCCCGCGCCGACCACCCGGACGCCCAGCGCGCGCCGTGGTGACACCCGCCCGTCCCATCCAGCTACGGAGACCGCAGATGACCGACACCCCCGTGCTCGTCCCGCTCGATCCGCACGCCGCCGACCGCGACGCGGAACGCACCCGCCTGGTCGCCGCCGGCCCCGTCGCCCGGGTCGAACTCCCCGGCGGCGTCCGGATGTGGGCCGTCACGCACCAGGACGCCGCCCGCCGACTCCTCACCGACGCCCGCTTCGTCAAGGACGTCAACCGCTGGGGCGCCTGGCAGCGCGGCGAGATCCCCGAAGGCTGGTCGCTCACCGCCGCCGTCAACCCCGGCCGCAGCGTGGTCACCGTCGACGGCGCCGACCACCGCCGCCTGCGCTCCCTCACCGCCGCCGCCCTGACCCCCGGCCGGGTCGACGCGCTGCGGCCCCGGATCACCGAGGTCACCGACGAACTCCTCGACCACCTGGCCGGCCACGGCACCGAGGTCGTCGACCTGAAGAGCGCGTTCGCGTTCCCGCTGCCGATGAACGTGATCGGCGAACTCTGCGGCCTCGACCGCGCGGACACCGGCGACCTGCGCCGCCTCTACGACTCGCTGTTCTCCTCCGTCGCCGGCCCCGCCGAGGTGATGGCCACCATCGCCGCCCTGCGGGCCTTCTACACCCGGGTCCTCGACGACAAGCGCGCCCACCCCGGCGACGACCTGGCCAGCGCCCTGCTCGCCGCCGGCGAGGGCGGCGAACGCTTCACCGACGAGGAAGTCCAGGGCACCCTCTCCGTGATGGTCGCGGCCGGCCACGAGACCACCGTCAACCTGATCGTCAACGCCGTCCGCGCGCTCTGCGGCCACCGCGACCAGCTCGACCTGCTGCTCACCGGCCGGGCCGACTGGACCGCCGCCGTCGAGGAGACCCTGCGCTGGGCCTCCCCGGTCAACAACTTCCTCGCCCGCTACGCCACCGAGGACATCGACCTGGCCGGCACCCTCGTCGAGGAGGGCGAAGCCGTGCTGGTCGCGTACGGCGCGCTCGGCCACGACCCCGCCGAACACGGCCCCGACGCCGACCGCTTCGACGTCACCCGCCCGGCCACCCGCAACCTCGCCTTCGGCCACGGCCCGCACATCTGCCCCGGCTCGCACCTGGCCCGCCTCGAAGCCGCGATCGCCCTCCCCGCCCTGTTCGAGCGCTACCCCGAGCTGCACCTCGCCGTCCCCGACGCCGAGCTGGCCCCCAGCCCCGCCATCGCGCTGAACAGCCTCCAGGCGCTCCCCGTGCGCCTCCACCGCCAGCACGGCCCGGAGAGCGGAGCGTGAGAGCAGCCGCCACCGTCCTGCGGCCCGCCGGGCCCGTCGCCACCCGCCCCGCAGCGACCCGCCCGCTCGGTCAACTCGCCGACTCGGTCGGCGAGTTCACCTTCGCCGGCAGCTGCGGCCGGATCCGGCGCACCGTCGACTCCGCCCCCCGCTACGACGCGATCGCCCGCCTGCTGACCGACCACGTGCGCGGCGAGCCGCTCAGCCAAGCGCTCGCCGCCCGCGGACCCGCCGCCCTCACCGGCTACGCCGAAGCGATCGCCCGGGCCACCGACGAGGTCCTGCTCTGCGGCTGCGGCCGGGTCGGCCACGAACAGGCCGCCGAAGCCGCCATGGGCGCCTGCCTGTGGCACGTCCTGGCCCCGTCGCCCGCGATCCTCGTCCAGCTGCACGCCCGCGCCGCCGACGACTCGCCCACCCGGACCGCCTACCGCCACCGTCCGGCCCACACCAGGCTGCGCGCCGCGGCGGCCACCGTCCTGCGCCCCGGCCACCTGCTGCACCACCCCGACGGGCACCCGCTGTGGTCCACCCGGCCCGCCCCGCCCGGCGGCCCCGCCGAGCAGCTGGCCCGCCGCGCCACCCGCCGCACCCTCGGCGCCCGCATCCCCGACACCGACCACGCCCGCACCGTCAAAGCGCTCGCCGAATCCGTCCTCACCGACTGCGACTGGGCCGCAGACAGCCGCGCCCTGCGCAGCCTCGGCTCCCGCTGGCGCGAACTCTTCGACGCCGCCACCGCCACCGCTCCCGACCTCGGCACCAGCCACGACGAGCTGCGGGACCTGCTGACCCGCACCTGGCACGCCGTCACCGCCGAACCCGACCCCACCCTCCTGCCCGACACCGACCAGGCCCTCCGCCGCACCCACCGCCTGCCCGCCGCGTCCGGCCGCACCCTCCACCGCGCCTTCCTCGGCCTCGCCACCACCATGATCGAACTCACCGGGCTCGGCCCCTACACCCGAGCGACCGAAGGCACCGCCGCGGTCCATCGCGCCTCCCACGGCTGAAGGCGTGGACCGCAGCGGGTGCCCGACGGTCCGTCAGCCGGTCGCCGTCTCCGTCAGCACCTCGGCGAACACCGCCGCGAAGGTGTGCGCGTCACCCGGCCAGCGGGCGGAGACGTAGCGCCCGTCCCGGACCACGAAGGCGGGGCGGGCGTCCGACGGGGTGTCACGGTGCCGACCGGCGAGCTTGCGCCGGGCGTCGGGGTCGGTGCCCGGGACGTCCAGGAAGTCGGCGGGGGAGGCCAGGAAGCGGGTGACCTCCTGCTGCACCGACATGTAGCCCGCGGGGTTGCCGGGGCCGTCGGGGTAGGTGCGGTAGTAGTCGGGCTCCCAGAAGCGGGTGCGGCGGGCGACCCGCCAGGCGCGGCCCTCCAGGGACCAGGTGAGGGCGGTGGTACGGCGGCCGTGGAGGACGGAGCGGCCCGTCGCGGGGTCGGCGCTGCGCGCGGCGAGCAGCACGCCGTGGCAGATCGCCGCGACCGGCAGGTCCCGGGCGAAGGCGGTGGCGACCAGCGACTGCAGGTCGGCGCTCTCCAGGAACTCCCGCATGCCGCGCGCCCGGTGACCGCCCGGCAGGAGCAGCCCGTCCACGCCGTCCAGCGTCGACCCGGACCAGGTGGCGGGCGCGCGGTACGCGGGGTCCGCGGTCATCTCGGCGTACGCCCGCCGAGCCGCGGCGTCGGCGCGCAGTGCGCGGCCGACCAGCACCAGGCGGCCCAGGCCCGGCACCCGGGCCCACGGGTCGAGGCCGCGGCCGGTGACCATCAGGTCGTCGGCGACGCCCGGCCGGCCGTCCGGGGTGGCGAAGCGCACCGTGTGGCCGGCGTCGGTGAGGACCCGCCAGCTGACGGCGGCCTCGGAGGGGTCGAAGTCACGGCTGGGCAGGGGCATGAGTACGGTCGCCACGGCGATACCTCGGTTCGGGGCAGGAGTTGCGAGGCCCGGCGGCAGCAGCCACCGGTCCGGACCGCTCGGCGCGGGTCCTCAGGAGAGTACGTGCCGCGGCCCGCCACGGGTTTGGTACGGACCTGTCGGCAGTCCGCCCCGGTCGCTACTGTGGGGTAGGTACACCAGGACTGCCGAGGGGGCCGAGTGAACCGGGACGAGCGCGAGGACGAGGTGCGCCTCCTGCTGCGCGACTGGCTGGAGGCCCCGCGCCCGGCCGCGGACGCCCAGCTCGACGTGCCCGCGCTGGACGTCCCGCCGGGCGACGCCGCCACGCTGATCGGGGCCGTCCGCGACCTGCTCGGCCCGACCGCCCGGCACGCCGCCCCGCGCGAGCTCAGCACCCTCGCGGACCGCCGCTTCACCGAACTGCGGCTGCTCGCCGAGTCGCTGGTCCTCGACGAGCACCCCTCCGTCGGCAGTTGGAGCCTGCCCGACCGGTACCAGGCCGGCTGCTGGCTCGCCGTGCTGATCGAACGCCGCGGCGACGCGGGCGTCGAACACCTGCTGGACGTCCTGCGCCGCTCCGCCGCCCGCCGGTGAACTGAACCCCGCACCCTGCCCGTTCCGCTGTCCGGAGGCGCTTCGGCGCGAGGCGCCCGACGGCGCGTGGACGGCGGGAAGGACGGGGCAGTGAGCAGCAGTACCGTGGCAGGACTGTGCCGATTGAGGTTCCACGGTCCGGAGAAGGTCTTCGAGCTGTCGGTACCCGCCGACATCCCGCTCGCCGACCTGCTCCCGACGATCATCGGCTACGCGGGGCAGGACCTGGACGAGGACGCCGTCGAGCACGGCGGCTGGGTGCTGCAACGGCTCGGCGAGGAACCGCTCGACGAGGACCAGACACCCGAGGCGCTCAAGCTCAACGACGGCACCGAACTCTTCCTACGGCACCGCCGCGACGCACTGCCGCCGGTCCACTTCGACGACCTGATCGACGGCGTCACCACCGGCATGCAGCAGCGCGCCGACTCCTGGCGACCCGCGATCACCCACCACCTGGCGCTCGGACTGTCGATGCTGTCGCTGGCCGCCGGCCTCGTGCTGCTCGTGCTCCCCGGCCCGCACCAGCCGCGGCTGCTCGCCGCCGCCACCCTCGGCGGACTGCTGCTGCTCGGCGCGGGCAGCGCCTCGCGCGCGGTCGGCGACGGCGCGGCCGGCACCGCACTCGGTGCCGCCGCCGTTCCCTACCTCGCCCTGGCCGGCGCCCTGCTGCCCGCCGGGGCCACCGACCTGACAGCCGCTCGACTGCTCGCGGGCAGCTCCGCCGCCGCGGGCGCCGCCGTGCTGGCGCTCGCCGCCGTGGCCTGCTCGGCGCCGCTGTTCCTCGCCGTGCTCGCCGCCTCCGGCCTCGGCGTGCTCGCCGGAGCGCTCTCCCTCGCCGACCTGGAACCCGGCCACACCGCCGCGCTGCTCGCGGTGGCCGTGGTGATCTTCGGCGCGTTCGCGCCCGGCATCTCCTTCAAGCTCTCCGGACTGCGGCTGCCGCCGCTGCCGCGCACCGCCGACGAACTCCAGGAGAACATCGAGCCGTTCCCGGCCGAGGAGGTACTGGACCGGACCGGAGTCGCCGACGGCTACCTGACGGCCTTTCACCTGGCCATCGGCGCGGCCTGCGTCGGCTGTCTGACCGCGCTGTCGGACCTGACGGGAACCCTCGCCGTCGCGATGACCGCCGCGCTCTCCGTCCTGCTCCTGCTGCACGCCCGTGCCGTCGGCAGCATTCCGCAGCGCCTGGCCATGGTGGTGCCCGGAGTGTACGGGCTCGGGCTGCTCGGCGCGGGCTACGCCGGCGAGCAGGACCCCTCCGGGCGGCTGCTGGTCCTGGCGGGCCTCGCCGCGCTGGCGGCGGTGCTCGCCATCGCCTCCTGGACGGTGCCGGGCCGGCGCCTGCTGCCGTACTGGGGCCGGATCGCCGACGTCCTGCACACCATGGTCGCGCTGAGCCTGCTCCCGCTGGCCCTCGGCGTGGCCGGGGTGTTCGCGCTGGTCCGCGGCCTCAACGGCTGAGCAGCCCCACCGCGCCCACCACCGCACCTGCCGTCGCCGCGCCCGCGCCGTCGTCCCCGCCGTCCCCGCACGCCGTATCCGAGGAGGAGTCAGATGCAGTCCAGGCGCGACCAGGTCCAGGCGCACCTGTTCGTGATGAGCCGGCTCGCCGCAGGCATGCTGCGGGCCGAGCCCGACGCGCCGGACATCCCCACCGGCCGCACCACCCGCGGCGTCCGGAACGGGCTGTTCATCGGCGTCGGCATCGCCCTGATCATGGGCCTGTACGGAGTGATCGTGCCCGGCGGCGCGACCGGCTGGCGCAAACCCGGCACGCTGATCGTGGTCACCGAGACCGGCGCCCGGTTCCTCTACCTCGGCGGTGAACTGCACCCCGTCCTCAACCAGGCCAGCGCCAAACTGATCGCCGGGGAGAAGATGGTGCTCACCGACGTCCGCGAGAAGTCGCTCGGCGACACGCCGCGCGGCGGGGCGGTCGGCATCCTCGGCGCACCCGACGCGCTGCCCTCGGCGAAATCGCTGAGCGGCGACGGCTGGCTGGCCTGCGCCGCCCGGGAGACCACGCCGTCCGGCAGCACCGCCCCCGGACTCGCCCTGGTGATCGCCCCCGACCGGGACGGCAACCCGCTCACCGCCACCGACGGCGTCCTGATCGCCACCCCCGACGGCACCCCCTATCTGCTGCGCCAGGGCAAGCGGCACAAGCTCGACACCGCGAACGGCGCGCCGCGGGCACTCGGCTACTCCGGCACCACGCCCTACCCGGTGACCACCGCCTTCCTCAACGCGCTGCCGGTCGGCGCCGACCTCGCCCCGCCGGACGTCCCCGGACGCGGAACCGACGGACCGTCACTCGCCGGACGCCCCACCAGGATCGGGCAGCTGTTCACCGGACCGGCCGGCGAACACTACCTGCTCGGCCAGGGCGGACTGGAACAGATCACCGCCACGGTCTTCGAACTGCTCCGCGGTGACCCGCGGACCCAGAGCTCGGCCTACGGCAACACCCCGGCGCTCGCCCTGCCGATCGGCGCGGCCGATCTCGCCGACCACCCGCCGGTCGCCACCGCGCACGGCACCGACCTGCCCGCCGAGCCGCCCAAGCTGCTCAACCCCGCCCAGGGGCAGAGCATCTGCGCCGAACTGCGGCCGGCCGCCGCCGGCCCGATCACCCTGGTCACCGTGGTCGACACCGCGGCGCTGGGCGGCCGCGCCCCCAGCCGCGAACCCGGCATCCTGCCCACCTGCACCGAAGCCGACCGGATCGCCGTCCGCCCCGGCGGCGGCGCCCTGGTCCGAGCCCTGTCCGGCGGCGGCACCGGAGCCACCGACTACCTGGTCACCGACAACGGTGTGAAGTACCCGCTGCCCAACAAGGACGCCGAGAAGAAACTCGGCTACGCCGGCGCCATCCCGGTCGGTGTCCCCGACACCCTGCTCACCCTGCTGCCGACCGGCCCCAGCCTGGACCCGGCGGCGCTCGCCAACGGCGGCGTGGTCTCCCGGCTCGCCCCCGCGGATGCCTGCACCCCCGTCAAGGGCGGCTGAACCCACCTGCGGCGCAAGGCCGTTCCACCTGGCGAGGGCTCGGCCGGGCCGCCCCGCACGGCGGCCGCGAAACGGGCCCGAAGACACCACGCACCGAGGAGAACACGTGGCAGGCGAGAACAAGACAGTAGCCATCGATGAGGTACTGCAGCGGTTGCTCCAGCACCTCGACGGCTACGTCAGCCAGATGAGGAGCACCAAGTCCCAGGTCGACGAGCTGATGGGTCGGGTCGGCACCGGGTTCCAGTCCGAGGCCGGTCGGCTGTTCTGCCGCAAGGTCGAGGAGTGGATCATGGGCTACGACACGATCATGCAGAAGTACCAGGCGCTGCACGAGGCCACCCTCGGCTCGAGCTCGGCCCTCGGCCGGGCGACCCAGGACGGCGTCGCGGTCGCCCAGAGCTGGACCACAAGCCCGGGCTACGACGTCGGCGTGGCCACCGTCCTCAACGGCTGATCAACCTCCCAGAACAGAAAGCAGGGTTGCCATGTCCGATCTGGACATCAACGTCGACCACACCGTCGTCACCGAGGCCACCGAGCAGATGAAGGCCTACGCGCACCAGATGCACAGCAGCCTCGAGCAGCTGATGCAGGAACTGATGCCGGCCGTCGACTCCTTCCAGGGTGCGGCGGGCACCGCGTTCCAGGACTTCAAGCGCACCGTGGAGGCGCTGGACACCGCGATGACCACCGAGTTCGACTCCGGTGCCGACCGCCTCGCCGACATGCACGACACGCTGCGCAGCGCCGACCAGCGCAGCGCCCAGCTGTTCGGCTAGCGCCGGCTCGGCCGGACACCCGAGGACCCGACTCGCACCGCGCGAGTCGGGTCCTCACACGTTCCGGGAGGTGAACCGCCGTTCGGCAGGCCGCCGTTCCCCCTGATGACCCCGAACGAGCGCAACGAGAGGACGACCTGCCCGATGGCCACGACGACCGACACCGAGCAGTCGGACGACAAGAAGACCGCGGACGACAAGAAGACCGCGGACGACAAGAAGACCGCGGACGACAAGAAGAAGGTGGATCCCAAGGCTCCGCCGGAGGACGGCAGCTTCAAGGTCACCGACCAGTACCTGGAGGAGTGCGCCAAGAAGGTCGAGGCGTTCCTGAAGGACCTTCAGACCAACCACTGGGTCATGATGCTCCGCGAGGCCTGGGCCCAGGGCAAGCTCACCGGCGACGCCGGGCAGCTGCTGCCCGGCAACCCCGAGGAGCTGGAGAGCATCCGCTCACTGCAGTCGACCTTCCAGGCCTTCTGCAAGCAACTGCTCGACGCGATCGAGTCGTTCGAGCGATCCATGCACGCCACGTTCGTCAGCCTGAAGAACGTCAAGCTGCTGATCCAGAACGCGGCGGACGACACCGTGACGGTCGCCCAGATGTGGGACGTGCTGAACGCCATCAAGTCGGGCTCGGCGAAGCCCGCCTCGTCCGCACCGAGCACCACCACCGAGACCACCACCACCTGAGCCACGGGAAGGGGGCAGCGCCATGGGAGTGCAGAAGTCCTGGGAGGACGCGCTCAAGATCCTGGAAGAGAAGCAGACCCAGGGTCCGACCAACCGGCTCACGGTGGCCGGCGACGGGTCGGCGCGCTGGATCGGCGGGAACGGCAAGAGCTGGGCGGTGAAGCAGTACAACAGCTTCGTCCCGGAGCAGGACCACAGCTTCGACATCTGGTGGTCCACCCAGCTCGTCGACCCGTTCGCGGCCACCGGCACCGCCGGCTACGGCAGCGGCTACGCCTTCGTGGTCGGGTTCAATGCGGACTGGTCGATGTTCGACTCCACGTCGTCGGCGTACAACACGTTCCACAACGACCCGGAGAAGAACCTGGCCCCGCTCATCTCGATGCCGTACAAGAACCGGGTCACCGACCTGTGGACGTTCGACAACGCGGGCGAGATGCTCACCGGCGTCGGCGGCTTCCTGGACACCTGGATTCCCACCTTCAAGACCTGGGCGGAGAGCCTCGACCAGGGCAAGGCCTCCGACTGGAGCGGCAACGCGGCCGGTACCTTCCGCAAGTTCCTCAGCACCCTCACGCTCGCCATGGTGAACGTCAAGACGGACCTCACCGAGCCGACCAACTACGTGCAGGAGCTGCACTCCGCCCGCGAGGAGCTGGGGTCCGCCCAGCTCGCCATGTACAACGCGTACCACGCCTGGATGAGCGAGCGCTGGGCCGGAGCCCTGAACGCCCTGCACGACTCCTTTCTGGAGGCGATGGCCGGTGCCAGCGTCAAGTGGGAGTTCACCTACGACTCCAACTCCGGTGTCTCCAAGCTCACTTCCGCCAAGGTGCTCAGCGCGAGCGGAGAGGACGTCAACTCGCAGGCCTTCTTCGACAAGATCGAGAAGGCCGCGAAGACGAAGTGGATGTCCACCCTCGTCACGCTGGACACGGCGTCCAAGGACGCGTTCTCCAAGCTCGACGACAAGTACACCTCGGTGGCCGGCGCCCTGCGGCGCGGCATCATCCCGCCGAACCTGGAGATGCCCAAGCCGTCCACCTCGGGCACCGGAACGGGCGGGCTGACGGAGCAGGAGCTGCAGGACAAGTACCAGAAGCAGGCCGACGACCAGCAGAAGAAGTACCAGGACGAGCTCGACAAGCTCAAGCAGAGCGGGAGCGCCGACGGCAAGACCGATCCGAACGGCAAGACCGGACCGGACGGTGCGATCCCGGGCCTCGACTCGACCGGCACCGGTACCGGTACCGGAGGAAAGAAGACGGTCTCCGGCACCACCCCGGGCCTGCCCGGCGGAGACCCGAACATCAAGCTGCCCGGGACCTCCACCAGCACCACGACCACCGGCACCGACGGCAGGTCCTCGCTGGTCGACTCGAACGGCAACCCCGTCCTCGACAAGAACAAGCAGCCGATCATGGTGCCGGCCGGCTCCCGGATCGACAAGAACGGCCTGGTCTTCGACTCCTCCGGCAAGCCGGTCCTCGGCCCGGACGGCAAGCAGCTGGTCGCCCCCAAGGGTTCCAGCGTCAAGCAGTCCGACCCGCAGAGCGGCTACACGCCGGACCAGCGGTTCAACCAGATCACCGTCCCCGATGGCGCGAAGATCAGCAACGGTCAGCTGCTGGACGCCAACAACAAGCCGCTGGTCGACTCGAACGGCAACCCGTACGTGCTGCCGAAGGACGCCCAGATCAAGGACGGCGTCCTGCTCGACGGCAACGGCAAGCCGATCGACCGCACCTCGCAGCTGGTGACCAACCAGGAACAGGCGCTGCTCGACGCGCGCAACCAGTACCGGTCCACCACCAGCTCCGGCTACAGCACCGGCACCAGCGGCGTCAGCACCGGATCCGGCTTCGGCAGCGGTGTCACCACCGGCACCGGGTCCGGAGGCTACGGCGGCACCGGCAAGAACAGCACGACCACGGTCGGCGGCAGTTCCCCGCTGCTCAATCCGGAGACCGGGATGAGCCAGAAGGCCGTGGCCGGCGGCGGCGACCCCACCGGCGGTGACGCCCTGCTGCGGGAGACCCAGGCCGAGGCCGAGAAGCGCGCCGCGGCCGCCGCCGAGCAGCAGGCCACCGCCCAGGGCAGCGGCCCCGGCCAGCAGCCCCCGATGATGCCCCCGATGGGCGGAATGGGCGGCATGTCGCCCCAGGGCGGCCCCGGCGGGCAGGCCCGGCAGCGGACCACCTGGCTCGCCGAGGACGAGGAGGCCTGGGGCACCGAGAACAAGTCGGTGAGCGGCGTCATCGGCCGCTGAACCGTTAAGTCCCGGCGGCCCGTTGTGGGGCGGGTCGCCGGTCCCCTGCGGGCGCCCGGCAACCGGGCCGTGGCCGCGGTCGATCCGATCGCGTCCCGGTTCGGTTGATCCCCGGGCGCCCGCTTCTCCGTTCCTATCAGTAGCAACCCGAGAGACCCGAGAGGAGTCGCGATGAACCTGGACGTCGAAGGGCGCATCGAGGCCGCCATGGCCGTGATGCGCGAGCAGCAGCAGAAGATGGCCGCGGCCAAGGCCGAACTGGACAAGGTCACCACCACGGTCACCTCCAAGGACCGCCTGGTCAGCGTCACCGTCGGCCCGCAGGGCCAGGTCACCTCGATCAAGTTCCTCAACACCGCCTACCAGTCGATGGCACCCGCCGAACTCTCCGCCGCCCTGGTCACCGTCCTCAACGAGGCCCGCGGCCGGATGGGCGAGAAGGTGACGCGGCGCATCTCCCAGTTCTCCAACGTCGGCCAACTCGTCCAGGCCGCCGCCGGGTTCGGCGACGACCTGCCCGCCGACCTGGAGGAGCTGATGAAGCCGCTGCGCGCCATGCGACCTGGCTTCGAAGCCGAGGAGGCCGAGGCCAAGCGAACCAAGCAGGAGCAGTTCGAGGCCGAGGAACGCGCCGCCGCCAAGAAGGCCGCCGCCGAGAAGCAGGCCGAGTTCAAGCAGGACGAGCCCAAGCGTCGCCGCAAGTCGGCCCAGAAGCAGGAGGAATTCAGTGGCTAAGAAGCTCAAGGCCCTCAGCGACCTCAAGGCCTACTTCGGCAACTACGAGGACTTCGAGCACCGGCTGAAGAACCTCAACACCAGCATCGTCCACCTCAACAAGCTCAACAAGACCTCGGCCGGCAACGACGACATCGGCAAGCAGTACCACCAGCAGGTGGACAAGCCCACCGAAGACCTCACCAAGACCGTCGGTTACATCGGCACCTCCCTCGGTCGGGTCGGCACCGCCGGCAAGACCACCGCCGATCAGCTCCAGACCGCCGACGACGACGCCTCCAAGAAGTCC
Organism: Kitasatospora sp. NPDC049285; assembly: GCF_040678815.1. Taxonomy (NCBI): domain Bacteria; kingdom Bacillati; phylum Actinomycetota; class Actinomycetes; order Kitasatosporales; family Streptomycetaceae; genus Kitasatospora; species Kitasatospora sp. NPDC049285. The sequence continues at coordinate 57,343 of NZ_JBFAQR010000050.1, forward strand.
AACAACTGGTAACACTCCCTCACCCGGGACCTGCCGCACCCCAGTTGACCCCCCTACCTCGTTCGTAGTTCTCCGCACAAAGGTGGCTGCCGCCATGTCGATCAATCCTTCGCCTGAGATCGCCGGGTTCTTCTCGTTCGTGACGGGGATGCCGTGGCCGGAGGCGGATGAGGATCTGATGCGGTCGGTGGCGGACGACTATTACGCGGTGGCGGACGACCTGAAGGTGTTGGGGGGTTATGTCGGCGAGTTGGTGCCGGTGATTCTGGAGAATTTCGAGGGTGATGCTGCGGAGGCGTTCGTGGCGGCGATCCGGGATCTGGTGGGGCAGGTGTCGGGTGGGGATGTGATGGCGGAGACCGCGGATTTGTCGCGGGAGTTGGGGGATGTGGCGCGGCAGGTCGCGAATCAGGTCGAGTACACGAAGCTGATGGCGATTCTGCAGGTGGTGCAGTTGGTGCTG
>NZ_JBFAQR010000051.1:0-55772 GCF_040678815.1 Kitasatospora sp. NPDC049285
CATCACGCGTTGCCTCAAGCGCTTCGTCGCACGAGAGGTCTACCGCGCGCTCACCAGCACAGCAGCCGCACGAATCACTCGAAACGACCTCGCGCTTGCCGCTTGACGTCTATAGGAGCATCGCCAAGCCCTCCTGACGCCCCATCACCCGGCGCTTGCAGATGCCGATCGGGCCCTCGCGGTTCGACCGAACCCCCTCCTCGGCCCATCGACGCCGGTCCCCGATGGCGTCCCCGACGAGGCCGCAGCCTTCGAACCGTCATCGATCCGGTCCGCGCCGTCAGGTCCGGTCCCCGCGGCCGCGGGGATGACGTTCAGACAGCGGAAAATCGCAGCACGAACGGTGCACCGTTGGTGCTGGGCGTCCAGCCGTTCGAGCGCGCGGCCCGGATGCCCGCGGCGACTTCGGCCGGCAGGACGAGGTCAGTTGGCACCGCGTCCGGGTCGAAGACGATCGGCCGACCGGTCTCCACGACGAGCGTCGTTCCGGGACGGATGGCGTCCTCGACGGCGTAACCCAAGGTGCTGGCGTCGTAGTCGCAGCACCAGTGCTTCCTGCTCACCCGCCAGCGGTACTCGACGCCGTCGACGACGATGCGGCGGGAACCCTTCTTCGCCAGTGCCACTCTCTGCCTTCCGTTGTCGTCCGCTCGTCGTGCCGGTCGCCCGCTCTCCCTGCACGGCACCCATACGTCACCGGGCAGCCGCGGCAACGTGGCCTCCGCCCCGGATCATCCAGCAGTGGGCGTCAAGTCATCGACCAGAAAATGGAGTTGCACGTCATCCATGGACTCCGCCCAGAGCCCCTCGGCGTCGAGCACGGCTGCCGCGACCATCCGCGCCTCGGCGACCAGTTCGGGGTGAGCGTCGAAGCCCGGCCACGGCAGCACGGGAAAGTCGTTCTCCTCGCCGAACCGGCGGACCCGCTCGATGTCGCCGAGAACCGCGCGCGGCAGCGAATCGTTCGCCCAGGACCACAGCCAGGACCGTCGGGCGTGGCTGACACTGCCGATCATCGTGAGCCGACCGGTGAGGAACACGTTCCCGTCGCGCGACCACGTGATCCGCGCATCGTCCATCGACCACTGGTACTGCACGTCACCGGACAGGCCGAAACGTTCGACCATGAGCGCCTGCCGAGTACGGGCACGCTCGCGCGCCGCGAGCACGACGTCCTCCCATGCGGAGTGGTCGTGCTTCGAGCGGTCGTTCACGCTGTCTCCTCGCTGCCTCCGCGCACAGAACTTCCGGCAGATCGTCCCATCCGAGCGGGCGGCCAGGACCACCGGGCCCCGAAGACCCCCGGCTCAGAACCACCGTGGCGACGTTCCCAGGGCCGATAGTGTGGGTTGATCATTCCGACTGAAAGGCCACGGCCCTCACGGTGACCGAGTCCCACCCCCATGCCCTGTTCTCCTTCGGCGCGCTGCTTGATCAGCAGGTCCAGACGGCGCTCTTCGGGCGTACCGTACCGACGACCGCGGCATCCCTCGCCGGTTACACGACCCGGCCGATCGCCGTCACCGACGAGTCCGTGATCGCCACCAGCGGTCAGGACGTGCACCTGACCCTGGCGCGCAAGCTCGGCGGCACGGTCGAGGGCGCCGTCCTGCGCCTGAGCGACCAGGAGTTGGCCGCCGCCGACGACTACGAGGTGGCCGACTACGCCCGGCGCCGAGTGCTCCTCGCCTCGGGGGAGACCGCCTGGGCCTACCTGGACGCGAGGCCGCTGCGCTCGGCGGCGCGCATCGTCATCGTCGGCGACAGCATCGCCTACGGGCGCTGCGACCCCCAGGGCGGGTGGGCCGGGCACCTGGCAGCGGCCCACATCGGGGCGAACGAGACCGAGCACCGCGTGTTCAACCTGGCCGTCCCCGGCAGCACCCTGGCGGATGTCAGCGAGCAGACCCCCGCGCTCCTGCCTCCCCGTCACCCGGACACGCTCGTGGTGGCCGCCGGGATCAACGACTCCGCCGTACCGCACGCCACTTCGGACACCGACCCCGACGGCCTGACCACCCTCGCCGGCCACCTCGACTCACTCGCCTCGACCGCCCAGCGACACAACGCGCGCCTGGTCGTCCTCGGCCCAATCTGGCTGGACGAGACCCGCACCGGCGACTTCGAGGGCCTCCGCTTCACCACGGCACGGGCACGCGCACTGCGCGCGGCCCTGCAGACCTGGTGCGCGGACCACCACGTCGACTACCTCGACCTGTGGGAGCCGCTCCGCGACCAACCCCACCTGCTCGTCGACGGTCTGCACCCCAGCACAGAAGGCCACAAGGAGCTCTACCGCTACCTGACCGCCCTCAACGGCTGACCACCGCCCCTGACGGAGCGCCAGCACCGCCTCCGCGACACGAAGACGGGCCATCCGGGTGGCCGGCCCGGCGGCTAGCGGTTTGACGATGGATCAGCGAACGCACGGGGCCACCAACCTCCCCCGAATTCCCAGGTGGACCACGCCCACAGTCCGCTGTCAGCCTTCGTCACCGTCGAAGAACTCAGCCTCCATGGCGATCAAGTCCTGGCGGCTGAGCTCCGGCACGGTCCAGCCTCAGCGCTTCGCGTGCGCGATGAACCGGGGGTCGAGGGCGGCATGATGCCGTTCGACGTAGTACACGAGGTCGGAGTACCACAGCCAGCGCCCGTCAGTCAGCAGGGAGAGCCCGCCGATGACGGTCCTCTCGGGGCTCAGAACATCGTGTGCCAGTCCAGCTGTCGCAGCCAGCACCACACCGCTGCGGAGGTACCGGATCAGCTCACGTGAGTGTGCTGCCGCCCGGTGTCGACGGCCGCCCGGATGGACGGGCCGTCCGGCCTGCCGTGCTCGAGTTCTCTGAAATCGCCGACCATCGGAGGGACTTGGCGGGCGGCGCGCCGGTTGGCGGCGCTGTCAGGGCGGGCAGGTTGGTACACCGTTGGTGTACCGGCGGTGTACGCTCGCGGTATGGCTGATGCGACGATCAAGGTCTCCCCTGATACGCGCGACCGGCTGGCCGCGCTCGCGGCGGCCCGCGGCACCACGATCGGCGCCCAGGTGGCCCTGCTGGTGGAGCAGCAGCCCACCGCGGAGCAGATCGCGGAGCGCGTCGCCGAGGGCCGCCGGCTGCTGCGGGAGCACTTCGGGATGACCCTCACGGACCCGGAGCTGGACCAGGGCCCCGACCTGCTGCAGCGGGTCTACGACATCGCCGCGGCCGATGCGCGCGCCAAGGTCGCCCCCCGGCGCAGCGCGTGATCATCCTGGATTCCAGCGCGCTGGCCGCACTGGCCGCCGGCCATGAACGCCTGCACCGGATCGTGGACTCAGCTCTGCACAGCCCGTTCCAGCACCTGCTGGTACCGGTACTGTGCCTGGTCGAGGCCGAGATCAAGGACGAGGGGGCCGCAAACGCGGTCCTGTCACTGCCCTCGCTCGAGTTCGAACCGCTGGACGCGAGCACGGCCGTGGTGGTGGCGACCATGGTCCGCGACGGGTACGGCGGCCCGGATCTCGCCCACGCCATCGCCGCGAGCCTGCCGACCCCGGCACGTCCGATGCAGCACCTGATCCTGACGGCCCGCCAGGAGCTGTACCCGCCCGGGGTCGCCACCGTCGACATCGACGACCCCCGCCTGGAGCCGTAACCCGGAAGCGGCGCGCGGGGGGTTTGTCAGAACATGGCGAGCCGGTCCACCAGCAGTTCCACCCTTCGGTCGGTGTCTTCCGGCGGGAGGCGTCGTGCGCGGGTCAGGGTGGCCAGTCCGTGCAGGGCCGCCCAGAAGGTCTCGGTGAACAGTGCGGGGTGGACGCCGTCCCCGGCGACCTCGCTGAGGCTCTCCAGGAGGGCGGCGAAGGCGTCCTTCAGCGGCTCGGGCGTGTCCTCGTGCGCGAAGGCCAGGCCGCCGTCGAGCTGGAACATGGCGTCGTAGACCGCCGGGTTGCGTTCGGCGAAGTCAAGGTAGGTGCGGGCGAGGGCGGTGACCCGAGGGCGCGGGCCGTCGGCGGCGGAGGTCGCGGCCCGCAGGGCCGTGGCCATCTCGGCGGCGCCCTGGAGCGCGACGGCGCCGATGATCTCTCGTTTGCCGCGGAAGTGGCTGTAGAGGACGGGCTGGCTGTACTCGATGCGCTCGGCGAGCCGGCGGGTGGTGACCGCGTCCCAGCCCTGCTGTTCGGCGAGTTCGCGGGCCGTCGCCACGATGAGCCGCTCACGGCCCGCCCGTTCGCGCTCCTTGCGTTCCTGTACCGACATGATTCGATCCTAGCACCGCTAGACAATCGAGCGCAGGCAAGGCTAGCGTTGTCTCACAATCTAGCGGCGCTAGATCCCAGGAGGGGTCATCATGCTCAACGCACTCGAGGTCGTCACGACCGTCGTCGTCGGCCTGATGGTGGGGGTGGAGTTCGCCGTCGCCTTCGTCATCAACCCGATCCTCAACAGGCTCCCGGACGACAGCTACCTGCTCGGCCGCGCCCATGGCGGCCGGATGCTCGGCGCCCTGATGCCGGTCTGGTACTTCACCTCGCTCGTCCTCGCCGCCGTCTGGGCCGTCGCCGGGTGGCACCACTCCGGAGCCGGGCTGGTCGTCACCGCTGCCACGCTGCTGGTCCTGAGCGTGATCATGTCGATCCTGCTGCTCGTCCCGATCAACAACCTGAGCAAGACCTGGACCCCCGAGAACCGGCCCGAGGACTGGAAGGAGCAGATGAACCGCTGGGACCGCTACCACTACGGCCGCGTCGCGCTCATCATCGCCGCCTTCACCCTGCTGGTCACCGCCCTCACCTGAGCCCCAGGCCGACACCCCGCCGGTGGGGCCAGACCGACCCCGCCGGTGACGCGGGCTCCCCCACGACCCGGCACGCGTCCTAGAGCGGTGGGTTCGGCCGGGTCAGGCCCACGTCGTAGGCGAAGATGACGGCCTGGACGCGGTCACGGGCGCCGATCTTGGCGAGGACGCGGCTGACGTGGGTCTTGACGGTGGATTCGGAGAGCACCAGGCGTTGGGCGATCTCGCCGTTGGTCCAGCCCTGGCCGACGGCGACCAGGATCTCGCGTTCACGGCCGGTGAGGGCCGCCAGCCGCGGGTCGTCGGTGACCGCGCCGGGCGGGCGAGCCGGCAGGTGGTGGGCGTAGGCGTCGAGCAGGCGGCGGGTGATCGCGGGAGCCACCACGGCGTCGCCCTCGGCGACGGCGCGGATGCCGGCCAGGAGTTCCTCGGGGCGGGCGTCCTTGAGCAGGAAGCCGCTGGCTCCGGCGCGCAGCGCGGCGTGTGCGTACTCGTCGAGGTCGAAGGTGGTGAGCACCAGGACCCGGGAGCGGCCGCCCGCGGCGACGATCAGACGGGTCGCCTCGATGCCGTCCATGCCGGGCATGCGGATGTCCATCAGCACCACGTCGGGCCGCAGCCGGTCGGCGAGCCGCACGGCCTCGGCGCCGTGCCCGGCCTCGCCGACCACGGACGTGTCGGGCTGACTCTCCAACAGCATCCGGAAGCCGAGCCGCTGGAGCGGCTGGTCGTCCACGATCAGGACGGTCGTCATGCCGGACCTCCGGCGGCATCGAGGACGGGCGAGGGGCCGGCAGTACCACCAGTGCCCGCAGCAGCACCATCAGTACCAGCAGTACCAGCAGTACCAGCAGCAAGGATGGAAGCGTCGACGACGGAGGTCGCAGGAGCGTCGGGCCCCGGCGAGGCGTCGAGGTCGGCGACCACGGACCAGCCGCCGCCGGGGGCGGGGCCGGCCACGACCGTGCCGCCGTAGAGCGCGGCGCGCTCCCGCATCCCGGCGATCCCGTGGCCCTCGCCGGGCGGCGTCCCGGCGGCGGGTTCGCCGCCGGGGCCGCTGTCGTCGACGCGTACCCACAGCCGCCCGCCATCGAGGACGACGGCGACCCGGGCGCGGGTGCGCGGGCCGGCGTGCTTGAGGGTGTTGGTGAGCGCTTCCTGGACTATCCGATAGGTCATCAGCTGCACGCCGCGGTCGAGTGCGTCCAGGTCGCCCTCGGAGCGGTAGGTGATCTCCGGGCCGGCCGACCGGATCCGCGCGCACAGTTCGTCGAGGTCGGCGATGCCCGGCTGCGGGGCGAGTTCGGGTCCGTCGCCGCGGTCGCGCAGCACGCCGAGCATCCGGCGCAGCTCGCCGAGAGCCTGGCGGCCGGAGTCGCCGATCAGTTGCAGGGCCTCGCGGCTGCGCTCGGGCGCTACCTGGGCGGCGTACGCGCCGCCGTCGGCGAGGGTGATGATCACGGACAGGTTGTGGCCGATGATGTCGTGCATCTCGCGGGCCACCCGGGTGCGTTCGGTGGCGGCGGCGAGTCGGCTGCGCTGGTCGCGTTCGATCTCCAGGCGGGCGGCGCGCTCGCGCAGCCCGGCGAGTTGGGCGCGGCGGACCCGCACCGCGATGCCGAGGGCGACGGCGGCGGTGATCGTCGCGGACAGGAAGAACAGGCTGTCCCACAGCGGTACGGCGCCGGCCAGCCGGATCTCGACGACGGCGAGGCCGACCGGGACGGCCGCGCACGCCCACGCCAGGTCGCGCAGCCGCCCGTGCAGCGTGAGCCCGTACAGCGCGACCAGCAGCGCCCCGTCCGCGCGCAGCACCGAGCCGAGCGACCACTGGACGACGAACACCGCCGCGATCACGGCGAGCGCGGCCGCCGGGCGGCGGCGGCGCCACAGCAGGGGCAGCACCAGGCCGGCCTGGAAGGCGAGCATCGCGGGCACCGGCAGCGGGGCGAAGGCGATCCGGTGGCCGCGCGGTTCCTCGTCGCCGTGGGCGTGCACCAGGTCGGGCACGCAGAAGGCCAGGAACACCACCGCCACCACGGCGGCGTCCAGCAGCCACGGATTGCGGCGCTCCAGCTCCCGCAGGCGCTGGGCGGTCCGGCCGAGGCGCTCCAGCAGCGGGTGGGTCGGCATCACCTCACCGCCCGCGGCCCTGTCGCGGTACTGCCCCTGCTCGTTCACGGTTCTCACCAGCTCGTCGGTCGGAAATCGCCGGTCGCGGCGCCCTTGGCCGGGGCGCCGCGACGGGTCAGTCTGTCAGGCGTCGCTGCGTACCAGGCGCACGGCCGCCCCGGCGACTGCGGCGACCGTCCACAGTACGAAGACGGCGAGGCCCGCGCCGGGCGACAGCGTCGTCGAGTCGTGGTGCAGGGCGAACATCGCCTCGCCCGCGTTGCTCGGCAGGTAGGGGCTGATGTGGCTCTGCCAGGTGGTCGGCAGCAGCGAGACCAGGCCGGGCACCAGCATCAGCGTGGCGACCAGGACCGAGATGCCGCCCGCCACCGAGCGCAGCAGCATGCCCAGGGCGACGCCGATCACGCCGACCAGCCCGAGGTACAGGCCGGCGCCGAGCAGGCCGCGGACCACGCCCGCGTCGGAGAGGGTCATCGCGGCGCGGGTGCCGGAGACGATGCCGCTGCCCGCGAGGAAGGCGACGAACACGCCGACGGTGGCGAGCACCAGCGCGACCAGGCCGTACACCAGGGCCTTGGACCACAGCACGGGCAGCCGGCGCGGCACCGCGGCGAGGGTGGAGCGGATCATGCCGGTCGAGTACTCGCCGGCCGCGATCAGCACGCCGAGCACGCCGAGGGCGAGCTGCGCGAAGTGCGTGCCGAACAGCGACAGGGTGAGCGCGTTGGCGTTGGCGAAGTCACCGCGGTCCATCGGGCGGCCGGAGGTGAGGCGCGACTTGAACTGGTAGGCGGCGATCAGGCCGAACGCGACCAGGAAGAACAGGCCGAGGCCGACGGTGATCCAGGTCGAGCGCAGCGACCACATCTTGGCCCACTCGGCGCGCAGCACCCGGGTGCCGGTCACCTTGTACGCGGGGCGGGCGGGCCGTTCGGCGGCGGGCGCCGCGGGCTGGCTGGGTGCGACGGTGCTCATGCGGCGCTCCTCGGGGTGTCGGTAGTGGTGGTCGAGCCGTGGTACTCCACCGCGTCCCGGGTGAGGTCCATGAACGCCTCCTCCAGCGACACGGCGCGGGTGGCGAGTTCGTACAGGGCGATGCCGTGCTCGGCGGCGACGGTGCCGATCTGACGGGCGGTCACGCCGGTGACCAGCAGTTCCTCGGAGCCGGCTTGGCCGGTGATCTCGACGCCGGGGCCGGTGAGCAGCTCGCGCAGCCGGGCCGGGTCGGCGGAGGCGACGGTGACCTGGTCGCCGTCGGCCTGGCGGACCAGTTCCTGCACGGTGGTGTCGGCGAGCAGCCGGCCGCGGCCGACCACGATCAGGTGGTCGGCGACCAGCGCGACCTCGCTCATCAGGTGCGAGGAGACGAAGACCGTGCGGCCCTCGGCGGCCAGGCCGGTCAGCAGGTTGCGGATCCACAGCACGCCCTCGGGGTCGAGCCCGTTCACCGGCTCGTCGAGCATGACCGTGGCCGGGTCGCCGAGCAGGGCCGCCGCGATGCCGAGGCGCTGTCCCATGCCGAGCGAGAACGCGCCGGCGCGCTTCTTCGCCACGCTCTCCAGGCCGGTCAGCCCGATCACCTCGTCGACGCGCCGACGGGGGATGCCGTGGGTGTGGGCCAGCGCCATCAGGTGGTTGAACGCGGACCGCCCGGGGTGGATCGACTTGGCCTCCAGCAGCGCGCCGACCTCCTGCAGCGGCGCGGCGTGCTCGGCGTAGCGGCGGCCGTTGACGCGTACCGTGCCGCTGGTGGGGGCGTCGAGTCCGACGACCATCCGCATGGTGGTCGACTTCCCGGCGCCGTTGGGTCCGAGGAACCCGGTGACGGTGCCCGGCTTCACCGTGAAGTCGAGCCCGTCGACCGCCGTCTTCTCCCCGTAACGCTTCGTCAGCTGCTGCGCTTCGATCATCGGTCATCCCGTACCTGTGGCCGGCCGGGCCGTCCCGACCGCTTCACCGGCAACGCTAGGTCCGCTCCCCCGCCGGACCGCGGCACCCGGGGACGATCATTCGCCGCGGGGTGGTACCGCGGTACCACCCCGGTAGCGCTGGAGGCCGTCGAGGACGAGGTCGAGCCCGAACTCGAACTCCGCGCCGTACGAGTAGCCCGGACGCATGACGTGCACGGTGGCGATCTCGGTCAGGTACGGGTACTCGCCCTCGGCGAAGCCGCTCATGATCGACTCGGCCAGCTGGGCGGTCTGCTCCGGGGTGTCGAACGGCAGGGTGCGCTCCTGCAGCGCGAAACCGTAGACGTAGCTGTCGAGCACGGAAACGGCGTGCGCGGTCAGGGCGAGCGAGAAACCGCCCCGGCGCAGGCAGCCGAGCACCGCGTCGTGGTGGCGCAGGGTGGCCGGGCCCGGGGTCGCCCGCGACTCCATCAGCCCGATCGCCCAGCGGTGACGGGCCAGCACCCGGCGCATCGACTCCGCCCGCTGACGCATCGCCGGCCGCCACGGCTCGCCCGGCACGGGCAGCTCCACCTCGCCGAAGACCAGGTCGACCATCCCGTCGAGCAGGTCCTCCTTGTTGGCGACGTGGTTGTAGAGCGACATCGCCTCGACCCCGACGGCCTCGCCGAGCCTGCGCATGCTGAGCGTCTCCAGGCCGGCGGTGTCGGCGAGTTCGACGGCGGCCTGCAGCACCCGCAGCCGGGTCAGCGGCTCGCGCGGCGGCTTCTGGCCCTCGGTCGGGGGCTTCCGGCCCTCGGCAGGGGGCTTCTGACGCTCCGCCGGGAGCTTCTGGCGCTCCGTCGGGGGCTTCGGGGTCCCGGTCGGCGGCTTCGGCGCGGTACGTCGGGTCACGGTGGGCGGTCTCCTGCTCTGGTGGTCTCCCGGCGTTGACGAGCTTACGCCGTAAGTGCTGTACTTACGGCGTAAGCTAGCCACTTACAGCGTAAGCCTGACCCTCGCCCGACCTTACGGCGCAAGTCCAGGCTTACGCCGTAAGCACCGCTGCGCACGCATGCAACGCGGGCGCGGGCGGGCGCGCCACTTACACCGTAAGCAGCCAGTAGGCGGAAGATCCCGGGAGCAGCGACGATGCGCACCACGAGCGGGCCGACCGCACCCACCGAGGACGCGACGACCATGGCGGCCGTCGTGCAGGAGCGCTATGGCGCCGAGCCGGAGGACGTGCTCCGTGCGGGGCGGCTCGCGCGGCCGGCGATCGGGCCAGGCGAGGTGCTGGTGCGGGTGCACGCCTCCAGCGTCGACCGGGGCACCTGGCACCTGATGGCGGGACTGCCTTACGCCGTACGTCCGGTGAGCGGGCTGCGCGGGCCGAAGCTCCCCAACCCGGGCCGCAACCTGGCCGGCGTCGTGGCGGCGGTCGGTCGCGACGTCACCGGCTTCGCGACCGGTGACGCGGTCTACGGCACGGCGCCCGCCGCCTTCGCCGAGTACGCCGCCGCCCGGCCCGACCGGCTGGCACCCAAGCCCCGCGGCCTCACCTTCGCGGAGGCGGCGACCGTGCCGGTCAGCGCGCTCACCGCCGTCCAGGCGGTCCGCGACCACGGCCGGATCGAGGCCGGCCAGCACGTGCTGATCACGGGCGCGGCGGGCGGCGTCGGCACCTTCGCCGTCCAGTTCGCCCACTCCCTCGGCGCCAACGTCACCGCCGTGGCGAGCACCCCGAAGCTCGACGCCGTCCGGGCCCTGGGCGCCGAGCACGTCGTCGACTACACCCGCGAGGACTTCCTGGGCGGCCCGCGACGCTACGACGCGGTCATCGACATCGCGGGCAACCGTCGCCTGCGCGACCTCCGCCGCGTCCTCACCCCCCGCGGCCGGCTGGTCATCACCGGCGGCGAGACCGCGGGCCGCTGGCTCGCCGGGACCGACCGCCAGCTCCGCGCCCAGCTCCTGTCCCCCTTCACCGCCCAGCACCTCGGCACCTTCATCTGCACCGAGCACAGCGACCGCCTGCGCGAGCTCACCGCCCTCCTCGACGCCGGCGCCCTCACCCCCGTCGTCGACCGCACCTACCCCCTCGCCGAGACGGCCGCCGCCGTGCGCCAGCTCCTCACCGGCCGCACGATCGGCAAACTGGCCGTCACCCTGCCCACGGAGTAGCCCCGGCAGGGCCCCTCCGCACCCACGAGCACGTCCGCACCCACCGTCCCCGCCGCACCTACCGACACGTCCGCACCCACCGGAGCGACGCCCACCCGGGGCGGCACTCGCACGACGAAACGTCCGCGGCTTACGCCGTCAGTGCGCGGCCTGGTAGGCCCGGCCGGCGGCGGTCGGTGTGGTGCCGTCGGTGAAGAGGCCGCTGCTCGGCTTCGCGGGGTCGGCGCCGAGGCCGAACCAGGCGTAGCGCTGGAGGTAGGGCAGGGCGTCGAGGGCGGTGGTGGAGGCGGTGACGAAGGCGGCCTGCTGGTCGGGGGTGGGGAAGCGGGTGCCCTGGGAGAAGTCGATCAGGGCGTACTCGGTGAGCCAGATCGGCTTGTGGTAGCGCTGGTGGACGGCGTCCAGATAGGCCGTCAGCTGGTTGACCGCCTGAGGGGTGCGGAAGTCACCGCCGTACCAGTGCAGGGTGATGAAGTCGACCCGGTACCCCTTCGCCGCGGCGCCGGACATGAAGCGGTCCAGCCACCCGCCGGGCGTGTCGCCGCCGTACGCCACCGCCGGGCTGCCGAGGACCTGGCCGGCCTGCATGAGTTGCGGCCACAGTCCCAGGGCCTGATCGACCGTCATGTTCGACTGCGCGCCCATGTCGGGTTCGTTGAACCCGAGCAGGTAGGGCCCGTTGGCGCGGGCCTGGGCGAGGGAGGCGTCGTTGACGGAGGCCGCCCCCCAGATCATCGGGACGAAGGACGCCGCCGCGGGCGTCGTCACGCCGGAGTGCTGCGTGGCCCAGGTGTAGTACCAGCTCGCCCCGGACGCGGCGAGCGCCTGGCTGACACCGTTGAACGACCAGACGCCGACGCCCTTCCGCGCGGATGTGGCGATCCCCGTCGGCGCGCCGGCCCCGACCACGGACGCCGAGGACCCCGGCGACGCGGTGGACGCGGCGGACGCAGTGGTCGAGGCCGACGACGGTGACAGGGACGGCGTGGCCGAGCCGGACGGGTCCGGCGACGACGCCGGGCTCGCCGGGGCCGACTCGACCGGTGCGGGCGGCGTGGACGTCGCGGCGAGCGCCGTCGTCGCGGCCGGCGCGTCGAGGAAGCCCGGCGTCAGCCGTGCCCCGACCAGGACGACGACCGCCGTCAGGGCCACGGCCGCGCTGCCGAGCACCGGCTTGGAGAGCGCCCGCGATCGTGTGCGGCCGGAGTGCCGCGCCCCGCGCCCGGCCGTCCGAGCCCCGCGCCCACCGGTCGCGCCCGGCGGCGAGGACGGGCCGCTCGCGGCGAGGGCGTCGAGGATCCGGGCCGGGTCGAGGTGCGTCGGGACGGCCAACAGGGGCAGCCCGTACAGCAGTCGCTCCATCGGGAGCAGCCCTTGGTCGGCGCCGGCGCAGCGCGCGCAGTCGCGCAGGTGCCGGGCGAACCGCTTGCGCCACAGCGGGCCGGGGGTGCCGTCCCAGGTGGCGGCGGTCTCGCCGAGTCCGGCGCAGCGCGGGTCGGTGGCCAGGCCGCGGACCACGAGCCGGGAGACCTCGAGTCGCTTCTTCATCCGGCCGACCCGGACGGCGGTGTGACCGGTCGACAGGCCGAGCGCGGCGACCAGGTCGGCCTGCTCCAGTTCGCCGGTCTCCTTCAGCCACCACAGCGAGAGCAGTTCGCGGTCGTCGGGGTCGAGCCAGCGGGTGGCCTCGGCGATCTCGCGGCGTTGCTCGGTGAGGCCGAGACGCAGGATGGTCAGGCCCGCGAAGTCCAGGGCGGGGTCGGGTATCGCCTCCGCCTCCTCCAGGCGGGCCACCCGGTCGAGGGCCACGGCGCGGTCGTGCTGCCGGTTGCGTACCTGCCGGACGGTGATGGCCACCAGCCAGGACCGGAAGGCGGCGGGGTCCCGCAGGTCGGACAGTCCTCGCACCGTGCGCAACAGCGTCTCCTGTACGACGTCGTCGACGTCGGCATGGCCGTTCAGCGCCCTGCCGACGATGTTGTAGACCAGCGGCAGGCACTCGGCCACCAGGCGTTCGAGGGCCTGCCGGTCACCGGCGCGCGCCGCCGTCACCGTCCAGGCGTCCGGTCCGCTGCGTGGGGTGTTCGGCATCGGCATGGAGGTCCGTTCCTCTACGTGGGGTGCGGTGGGGCTCTGTCCACGGAGACCGTTCGCGCGGGCATCCGCCAACAGAAATCCGCCCGCGGTCCGGAAATTTCTGTTGGCGGGCACCGGCGGCCGCGGTCACCGATACGTGCGCACGCACCCCGAGGAGCACGAGGAAGGCATCAGAATGGCACGAGGACGCCGTCGCAACGGTGTGAGGTCCCGCCGGCAGCGCTGGTGGTACGTGGTGGCCGCCGTGCTCGTGACGGTCGGCGCCGTCCTGGCCGCGGACCACCTCGGGCCGACCTCCCCGTCCCACCGGGCCCCCGCCGTGGAGGCGCAGGCCGCACCGAGCGCCCCGGCCACGCCACCTGACGGACCGTCACCTTCCGCCGAGCCGACCGGCTCGCCGACGTCCTCCCCCGCGCCCACCGCCTCGACCAGCCCGTCGATCAGCCCGTCGACCGCCCCGGGCAAGGCCGCGCCGAGCGCGCCCGCGGCGCAGCCGTCGACGGCGCCGGCGGGCGAGCGGCTGATCACGCTGGTGAACCGGACCGGCGAGACGGTGTGGGCGGTGGTCACCAACAGTGCGGCCCACCCGCAGGGCCGGCGGCTGGAGCCGGGGCAGAGCACCTCGCTGACGGTGGCGAACAATTGGGGCGGACGGATCTGGGGCCGGACGGGCTGCGCCTCGACCGCGGCGAGCCACTGCTCCGGCGGCGACTGCACCACCGTGTGCGACGGCCCCAACCCGCCCACCACGCTGGGCGAGTTCAGCTTCGACGCGTACGCCGGCCTGGACTTCTACGACGTCAGCATGGTCGACGGCGCGAACCTGCCGATGTACATCAACGTCTCGCACACCACGACCACCGACCCGGTCAGTGCGTCCGGCTGCTACAAGGGCGTGTGCACCACGGCCATCGACTGCCCGCGCGCGATGCAGGCGTCCGCCGACGGCAGGGTGGTGGGCTGCAAGCCGCCGTGCGCGGCGTTCGGCGGCGACGACTACTGCTGCGTCAACCAGTGGGCGGGCCGCGAGCACTGCGTCCCGTCGAAGTGGCCGGTCGACTACACGCAGGTGTTCAAGAAGGCCGCGCCGTACGCCTATTCGTACGCCTTCGACGACTCGGCGACCATGCCGTGCAAGGGCGCCTGCTACTACCGGATCACCTTCGGCACCACCGGCTAGCGCTCACCGGCGAGGAAGGCGAGGTCAGTGCCGTCCGCCGGCCGGGCTGCGGCGGGTAGGGAGGAGTCCGATGACCCGGTGTTCGACGCGGTACGCGACGGTGGTGGCGGATCGGACCACCCCGGCGGCGCACCGCATCACCCACGGCAGTTCGAAGGCGGACGAGACGGACTTGGTGGCCACCGCGGCGGTCCGGGCGAGGGTCTCGGACATCTGCGGGGTGCCCAGCTCGCCGCCGAGCTTCTCGTCGGAGACCCGGCACGCCGCCAGCAGCCGGGCGGCGTGCTCGGGCGGGGCCGGCGGGTACGCGTCGCCGTCGCCCGGGACGGCCTGCCGGTAGGTCGCGAGGAACTCCTCGACGTGGTCGGCGGACCCGCCGTCGGCGTCGCGGATCGCCTGCGCGGCGACGGTGGCGAGCTCGTCGGCGGCGATCAGCCGCTGCAGTCCGCCGGCCACCCAGATCGCGGTGATCGGCAGGCTGCGCGGCAGCCGGTCCGACGCCGAGGCGGTCAGGAACTCCAGCTCGGGTGCCCTCCCGTCGGGGAACGGGTCCTGCACGCCAGGCGGAGGATCGCTCTCGGCGATCCGCCGCAGCTCGTCGACGAGTCGGCGCCGGTAGGCGGCCGGGTCCCCCGACTCGACCGCCATCCGGGACAGGTGCCGGGGGTCGAGCAGCAGCTGCACCAGCCAGCCGGACCCGTCGAGTCGGCCCCACATCCAGTCGTTCGCACACCACGAACTCTTGTAGAACGCGCCGAAGTGGTGCAGCTGAAGCCCCGTCAGCTTCTGCGCGGCCAGGCTGCGCACGTCCAGCGCGCTCCTCGTGTCGGCGCTGATCTGCACCAGCTCGACGGCCTGCGGCGCGCGGCGCTGGTCGGGCGACAGGACGAGTTGGAGGACCTGCAGCTCGAACAGCCGGGCGACCGCCTGATCCGCCGTCAGGACACCGTCGTCGGTGAGGTAGTGCAGCAGGTCGGCCAGCCGGGTCCGCTCGTCCGTCGCGCTGAGGCCGGTGGCCGGTGCGGTGATCGGTGGTGCCTGCGCCCGCGCCCGGGCGAGCAGCGCGGCCAGGTGAGGGTGCGCGTCCCGGATCACCGCGCCGAGTTCGGACCACGCCCCGGCGAGCGCGGCCTGCTCGGTGTCCGACGGCAGCTGGCTGCGGACCGCGGCCCGCCACGCCTCCGACCCGGCCAGCGCCGACGCCCCGGCCCGGTCCGCCGAGGCGAGCGCGGCAGCGACCTCCACCTGGAGCGCGGACCCGGACCGGACCGGCACGGCCTGGTGCGCGCGGGCCACCAGCCCGTCGAGCCGCGCCCGTTCGTCGGGGGTCGGCCGCAGCGTGAAGCCCGCGGTGAGCAGGCCCAGCACGATCGCCATCGCGCCGTCGAGCGTGGTGCGGCCGTAGCGGGCCAGCGCATCGTGGTCGCCGGGTGCCGGGAGCAGCGCGGGCAGCCGCTCGGCGACGGCCTCCTCGCCCGCGCCGGTGAGCAGGTCGGCGTCGGCGCCGAACCCGACCGGACGGTTGTCCGGCGCCCGCTGCCCGTCGAGCGTCCGCTGTCGCAGGGCCTCCTCCGCGGCCGTCCGGGCGAGCGCGTGGGCGTGCTGGTCGCGGAAGCGCGCGTACACCGGAGGCGTCACCGCACCGCCGCCCGCGGCCAGGCGGGCGAGCTGGCCGTCGGCGCGCCGCCGGGCCCGGGCCTGCTCGTTGTGCGTGGTGAGGGCCGCCAGCTCGGCGGAGATCGACTGCGAGAGCGCCGCGTTCAGGTCCCACATCAGGGCCTGGCCGAGGACGGGCGGCGACGGCACGACGCCTGGCACGCTCGCGCGAGCGCTCCCAGCAGCACTCCCGTCCGCGTTCCCGCCCGCGTTCTGATTCGGGTTCTGGTTCGCCTCCGGCAGGCCGGCGCTGGGGACGACGTAGGCGAGGATCCGGCGGATCTCGCGGTCGGCGGGGCGGTCGAAGATGGCCTCCAGCGCCGGTGCGAGCGGCCGGTTGGCGAGCAGTCCGCCGTCGGCGCAGTGCTGGGCGCGGGTGATGTCGATGTACGGGGCCATCGCCGGGTGGCCGTCGCCGCTGCCGGACCCGTCGAGCGGGAGGAACGCCGGTTCGAACGCGGCGGGGAAGGACGCGCTGCTGCGGCCCGCGAGCGCCAGTGCCCGGAACGCCTCGGGCCGGGCCAGGTCCGCGGCGGTGAAGGTGAACAGTCCGCGGTGCGTCGTGTCGCGGATCAGCGTCCCGTAGTCGTCGGTGTAGCGGCTGTCCTCGCCCTTGAGCAGCGTCGTCGTGATCATCACGCGCACCGGCGAGTCCGCGTCCGCCCCTTGCGGATTGGTCGCCATGATGTCCCGCAGCCCGTCGCTCAGACCGGCGAGCAGGACCTCGTCCCCGTACAGCAGCGAGGGCTGCGCACGGTCCGAGGGCCGCCGCAGCAGCTTGCCGAGCGAGCCCTGCGACAGCCAGATGTCGCGCAGCAGGCCGAGGTCGGTCTGCCACACCTCGGCGAGACCGAGCACCGCGGCGTTGATGCCGCCCGCACTGGTGCCGGACAGCACGTCGATGCCGAACCGGACGCCGACCAGCTCCAGCAGGCTCCCGTACTTGTCGCGCACCGGCGCGACCGCCGCGCCGACGGCCCCCGGGCGCCCCTGCCGGAGGCGGCTCGCAGCGGAGAGCAGGTTCATCTCCCGCGCGACGCCCCCCATCCAGATGGCGAGGCTCACCCCGCCGGTGAAGGTGGCCGCCAACCTGATCTCCGGTTCGACGGCGGTGATGCCGGTGTGCGGGGTGGCCGTGACCATGACTGCACCCTTCGGTGAACTCGCCACTGGTGTACGCCGAATGCGGTACTTCCATGCTCCGGGGCGGTGCCCGGACTGTCGAACGGGAGCGTGCCCGGCACGGCGGCGGACCGGGTCCGGTCCGGCGGCCGGGGCGGGAATGCGCGGGCCTGCGGCACCGACGACCACTTGATCTGCGCAAAAGCCTCACCGACTGCCGCTGTTGCTTGACGTGTGCACTGCCTAGGCTCCGGCATGCGAGGCGGCTCCAGAGACTCGACGGAAGATCACATGGACTACTGCATGGCCTGCCGACGGCACCTCAACGGGGCACTGTCCTGCCCGGGGTGCGGCAGCTCCGGCACCTCGGTCGGACCGGCGATCCCGGCCCGCACCGCCGTGCCGGTCACAGCGACGACACCCGGGTACGCCGGGCATCCGGCGCGGGCGGACCAGCCCGCCGCTGAGCCCGTCGCGGAGCCCGCGGCCGAGGCACCGCCGCAGCGCGACCGCGCGGTCCCGTCCGGCCGGGGCCGGCGCAAGCCACGGGGGCGGCAGCGCGGCATGGTGGTGCTGTCGGTGGCCGGCCTGGTGGTCGGCGGGCTCGGGGCCGTGGCGGTGGCCGTCATGGGCGGCGCCGACGGCGCCGAGGCACCCGTCGGCTCGACCGGGCCCGGGCACTCCGCGTCCATCGGCGACGCGGTGTCGGCCGAGGCGTCCGCGCACCCCGCTCCGGCCGTGGCCTCCGCGACCAACACCCACCCGAGCGGTAAGCCGTCGTCCTCGGCGTCCAGCGCCGGCCCGTCCGCGAGCACCAGCGCCTCGCGCAGCACGGCCCCGTCGTCCGCGCCGGCCACCTCACCCGCGACGACGACGCCCCCCTCCTCGCCCGCACCGACACCGACGGCCGGTTCGCCCACCCCGACCCACTCGGCCAGCCCGTCGCCGACGTGCAAGCCGGTCCTGTTCTGGTGCGCATGACGGGGGCAACGCGCGCCGGGCGGATCTGGTGCTACGTCATGAAGGCGGCATTCCGGCTGGTGAAGTCCTTCGCCGGGCCGCCGGAGCCCGAACAGCACGGCCCCTGGTGTCAGTTCGACGCCCCTCGCGGAGGGACATGACCGCCCGGACCAGCTGAAGCCGCCCGACCGCTCCGGTGCGTCAGGTGGTCGTGCAGTCGAGCAGCCGGCCGCACTCGGTGCCGATCAGCAGTCGGCCGGGCGCGGTGACGGTGAGCGCCGTCGGCACCAGCGCGGCCCCGCGTACGGTGAGCCGGGTCCATGCGCGCAAGGTGCCGTCGGCCAGTGCGAGTGCGAGCAGATCGCCGTTGGCGTAGCCCGCGTACGCCGTCGTGTCGTCGGTGTCGAGGACGACGGCGGGCCGGTCGGTGCGGAACACCCAGCGTGCCGCCCCGTCGACCGGATCGCGGCGCGCCACGTAGCAGTCGCCGGGGCGGCGTCCCTCGCGGCGCCACCGCGCGCCGGCCTGCAGCAGATCGCCGCCGGGAAGTTCCACGCCGGGGCCGTCGTCGTGGTCCTCCCCCGGCGCGAGGGCGAGCGGGAACAGCAGGCGGGGCGGGGCCCAGGCCGGGTCGAACAACGGCCCGAGTTCACCGACCGGAGGCGCGCTCGGGACGAAGGGCTCCTCCGCGCCGGGCAGCGGCACGGGGACCGTCGTCCCCACCCACCGTTCGCGCACGGCGCCAGGTTCTCCGTGGAAGAGGGAGGTGAGCATCCCGCCGCCGCGCCGCACCCGCAGGCCACGGGGTGCGAGGACGGGGAGCCCCGCGGGGTCGACGTGCAGGTCCGCGGCGGCGGACAGTCGCACTCGGGCGGTCCGGGTACCGTCCGACAGGTCGATTCGGCTGACCGAGTCGGGGACGCCAGGCAAGTACGACGGTCCGGCGTACACCCACGCCGACCGCTGGTCGGGTGCCACCACGAGCTGCATGCCTCCGCACGCGGCCGCCGGGACCGACCAGGACACCTCGCCGGACGGCAGCCGGCACTCCAGCAGGACCCCGTCCAGCGAGGCCAACACTCTTCCGTCGTCGAGTAGTTCGACCGCATGGACGAGGCGCCTGGGGTCGCGTCCCGGGTGGTACCGGTCGAGTACCCCTCCCGGGTCCGGTCGCGGGTGCGCCGCAAAGGGGCGCGTCGTCGAGTGCCGCAATTCCGAGCTGCGGACCGAACGCAGCTCCAGAGCGCGCCAGTCGGTCCGGTGGAGGTCCACCAGATGTTCTACCTGCGCCTCCGACACATCCTTGGTGACCGGCTCGAGGTAGAGGCGCAGGGATCGCCCGTCGAGCCACTCCAGCTCGCGCACGGTGCGCCCGTACGCATCGTGGAACGCCGATGTGGCCAGGCCCGATTCGAGGTCCAGCAGCAGGAGTTCACCCACATTGTGGTACCCGCCGTCGTACTCGCCGGTGCCGACCGCGAGCAGCGGCAGCTCCGGGTGGAAGGCCAGCGCGTTGGCGGGACACCTTGCGCGCAGCACCGCGACGCAGGTCAGGTCGGAGGTGCGGTACACGGCCACGGGCGCGGGCCGGCCGTGCCGGACGTCGCCCGCCACCGCGAGCAGGCCACGCTGCTCGTCGGCCACCGCCACACGTGGCCGGCCGGTCTCGGCGAACGGGCGGTCGGCGAGGACGCGGTCGATGCGCAGGATCACGGGGCGGATCGTCGCAGACGCCGGACGGTTCGTCAGCCGATTATGCAGCTCCCTGCCCTGTCAACTGCCCTGCTCTGTCCACCCGCCCTGCTCGAGTTCGCCCTGCCGCATCCAGGCGATGACGTCCAGGACGCGCAGGATGCCGATGTCCTCGCCGATGCCGGACTCGGCCCGGAGCAGCGCCAGTTGTGCACGGAAGGCGCCGTCGTCGGCCCGCAGCGCGGTGGCCAGCGACGCCCAGAAGGTGTGGTCGGTCGCGGGGCGGTGGAACAGGGCCTTCACGCGCCGGTCGTAGACCGGGACGAGGCGGGGGCGCTTGCGGGCCAGCAGCTTGCCGGCGACGACGGAACCCACCCCGTCGGGGCTGGTCGGATACGCTCCGTTCGGGTTCGCCAGGCGCTCCCACAGCTCCCAGGCCGGGCCGCCCGGTGCGATCAGCCGGTCGCTCGCCGGGTCCTCCAGCCGGGCGTCCCGGGGGATGGCCGACAGCAGCCGCTGCCAGTGGCCCTCGGGGTCGGTCAGCAGGTCGACGGCGCCGTGCGCGGCGACCGAGACGCTGAGCATGGTGATGGCGACCAGGTCGTCGGCGTCGAACCGGTCGGCGGCCTCCGGCCGGTCGCCGCCGCCGGCGAACCGTTCGAAGTAGGCGCCGGAGTACGCGAGATCGCCCCGGGAGCGCCGCCGGGTGAAGTAGGACCGCAGCAGCCGGACCGACTCCTCGACGTCCCCGTAGACCGCCGGTATGTGCAGTGTCGCCACCAGATCCCCCTGCCGTTGCCCGCGGAGCGCCAGGCTAGCGGGCCGCCCGGTCGGCTCGGGAATCGGAGGTTCGGTGCGACGCCCCGACCTGCCAGTGGATGAATGAGTGCCGGAACGAAGCCCGGACCGGACCGGCGGCGCGGTATGGCGGCGGTGACGACCCGTCAGGGCGGGGAGGCGCGATGGGGCTTCGGCGGTGCCGTTCGGGAGGCGGTGGGCGGGGGTGCCATGGCCCAGCGGATGGTGGCGGTGACCGCGTGGCCGGCCAGCGGGACGGCGCTTCGCTCGACGAGGGGCAGCCGGGGCAGGCCGAGTTGGGTACGGGCCCAGGTGGGCAGCAGGGCGACTGCGCCGTACGCGAGGGCGCTGTAGGGGGCGAGTGCGATGAGCGGTACGGGCGGCTGGAACAGGAGGAAGCGGGCGGCAGCCATCGCCTCGGAGGTGGCCCGCAACTCGGAGCGGTAGGCCGCGAGTTGCGCGGCGAGCTCCGCCTGGTTGCGGGGCGGGTCGACCACGCCGAGCGCGGTGGCCACGGTGGCGGCGTCCGCGAGGTAGCCGTCGTAGCCCGCATCGTCCAACGGGCGGGCGCCGTACGTGCGGTGGGCGCGCAGGAAGCTGTCGACCTCGGCTGCGTGCACCCAGCCGAGCAGGTGGGGGTCGGACGCACGGTAGGGCTCGCCGTCGGCGGTCACGCCCTGGATCCGCCGGTGTACGGCTCGGACCCGGTCGACCGCGTGCTGGGCGTCCTCGGCGGTGCCGAAGGTGGTGACGGCGAGGAAGGTGCTGGTCCGCTGGAGCCGGCCCCAGGGGTCGCCGCGGTATCCGGAGTGGCCCGCCACTGCGGCCATCGCCAGCGGGTGCAGCGACTGCAGGAGCAGGGCTCGCAGCCCGCCGATGAACATCGAGGCGTCACCGTGGACGGTTCGGATCGGCCGGTCCTCGTCGAACCAGCGCGGGCCGGGTGTCTCGTGGATCCTGCGCCGTGCGGCCGGGCCCTGCGGACCGGCGACCCGTGCGAACAGTTCCGCCCCCAGACCCCGTCGTATCGCGGCGAGGCCGGGGATCGCGGACTGGTGAGCGGTCACGCCTTACACTGTAAGCCCGTCGGCGGCGGAGCGACAGCTCCCGCCCCTCACCGACCCGTCAGCCGTCAGCCTCGGCTCCCGCGGACGGCGCGGCCGGACGCAGGGCGTCGCGCAGCGAACGGAGCCGGTCGGCGGGGGCACCGAGGCCGTGCACGCTCAACCGCGCCGCCTCGACGCTCGGTGCCCGGTGGACGGCGAAGGCGAGGTTCGCGGACTGGTGCAGCATCCACTGGTGGTACGAGAGCAGCCGCAGCGCCTCCTCCCGGACGGCAGCGAGGTCACCGTCGGCGGGCAGCGCGTGCATCCAGTCGGCGAGCCTCGCGTAGTGCGCGGCCTGGCGTTGCAGGACCTCGGCCAGACCCGCCGGCACCGGACCGGGATCGCCGCACGCGGCCACCGCCAGGTCGGTGGACGCCTGCCCCGCCACGGCCTCGTCCAGTACCGCCAGCAGCGCCGTCCGCTGCTCGCCGCGGTCGCCGACAGCGGGCGCGCGGGAACGCGAGCGGCTCGCCCACCGGCGCATCGCCGCCGGTCCGACGTGCCGCCGCGCGAGCGGCGCTGCACCCACCGGTCACCTCCACAGTGCCCTTCCAGTGTGCGCCACCCGCGCCGCCCGGCGCGCCACGGATCAGCCCCGGCCCGGCGCGCCGGCGGTCGGACCGGGCAGGGTGCGGTGGTTCCGGTTGAGCGGGGTACCCGTGGCCACGGCTGCGCACTTCGGTGAACTCTCCGGCGACGTACGTAGAGTACGTATTTTCCGAGCGCCGGAGCGACGTACCCGCCTGTCGGACGGAGCGCCCACCCGGCCGCGCGGCGAGCCGGAGCGGGCCGCGCCCGCTCGCACCCCGCTGCAGGTGGGATCGCGTACATCTCCTGCGCGCGGC
This sequence comes from Kitasatospora sp. NPDC049285, assembly GCF_040678815.1. NCBI lineage: Bacteria > Bacillati > Actinomycetota > Actinomycetes > Kitasatosporales > Streptomycetaceae > Kitasatospora > Kitasatospora sp. NPDC049285. Next base: position 22,439 of record NZ_JBFAQR010000051.1, read on the forward strand.
ACGGGCGCACCCGACCGGAGCCGCGCACGGCAGCGGCAACGTCGGTCTCCGCCAGCGGAGATGACCGATCGCGTGGCCGAAACTCGGCCTGTCGCGCCCCCCGGGGGTCTGCCAAGGTAACGCCGCGCCACACACTGCGCACCACCCCCCTGCCGTCGCACCGTCCTCGGGAGCCAACTCCGATGAACCTCCGGAAAGCCGTCGTCGCCGCCGCCCTGGGCGCCGCCGTCCTCACCTCCGTGCCCGCCGTCGTCGCACCGCACCACGCGTACGCCGACTCCTGCTACGACGACAACCAGACCGACTGCGTCGACGACGGGGGCGACCCCTGGGGCGACGGAGGCGGCGGCGACGTCGGCGGTGGCAGCGGCGGGGGCGACGGCTCCTTCGACCTGAGCGAGGGCAACGTCGGCGACCCGATCCCCCAGCTCCCCACGGTGGTCGTGGTCGGCAAGCGGACCCCGACCCCGGTCCCCGCCGCCCCGGGAATTCCGGTGAGCTACGGCGGCGGCAACGGCACCGGCACCCCCGGCGTCCGGGTCTGGAGTGCCGGGCAGCTCTGGGAGGTGCGGCAGAACTGCTACCGCAACTCCTCGCAGTCGCCGCAGAAGATCTCCGAGTCCGCCACGTACACGGTCTCCTTCGAGACCAGCACCAACATCTCGGCCGACGCGATGGAGGTGCTCACCGCCAGCATCGGCACCAAGCTGAACACGTCGATCGCCAAGACCTACGGCGTCGAGGTCACCCTCAACCCGAACGAGAGCTGGGCGTTGTACGTGGAGTACCAGACCGTGGTGTACGCGGTCACCACCACGCACCTGCTCACCCCCGACACCACCGAGTACGTGAACGTCACCCAGCCGACCGGCGTCACGACGGGCCGCGCCTGCTGATGGCACCGAGCTCCCCCTCGGCGGGGGGGGGGCGGGGCGCCCCGCGGGCCCCCCCCCCGCCGCGGGCGCGCGGGGCCCCCCCCCCCCCCCCGCCGCTCGACGCCGCGGCGGTTCCCGCCGCCGCCCGCCGCGAGGCACTCGACGCCCTGGCCGCGCTGCGGCGGGACGCGGCGTACCTGGACGACCCCGACCTGTTCCACCGCCCACGGGTGCGCGCCAAGCTGCGCCGCCGCCACGTGGCGGGGGCGGATCCCGCGCGGCTGGCCGAGCAGTTGGCCGCCGCGGCCGAGAGCCGTACCGCGGCGGGCCTGCTGGCGGTCCAGTCGGTGCGCGAGGAGGTCGCCGAACAGCCCGGCCGGCGCCCGTGCTTCACCCCGGACGCGCTCGTCGAACTGCACCGGCTGCTGATCGCGGGCGACCCCAACATCCCGTCCCCAGGCGGCTTCCGCCGTTCGCGCGCCGTCGTCACCTGGGACGACGGACGCGTCTTCGCGATCGACGCCGCCGCCGACGAGCTGCGCGAGCACCTCGAGCGCTGGTACGCGTGGGGCACCCGCACCACCTCGCCGCCGCTGGACGCCGCGGCCCTGGCCGCGCTCGGCCTGCTGACCATCCACCCGTTCCCCGACGCCAACGGCCGCCTCGCCCGGCTGCTGTGGCAGTGCGACCTGGTGGCGGCGGGACTGCTGCCCGGGCTGCTGCTCGACCTCGACGGCTGGGTCCACGGGCACCGCCGGGAGCACGACGAGGCCCTGGTCGCCGCCGCCGAGGGCCGGCTGAGCAGCTGGGGTGAGGTCGTCGCCCGGGCCGTCACCGAGACCGCCCGGCATCGCAGCGCCACCCTCACCACCTACCGCGCCGTGCTCGACGCCTCACTCGCCGAAGTCGCGGGCGACCCGGCCGCCACCGCCGTCCTGCACCAGCTGCGCGCCACCCCCGCAGTATCGGCCCCCTGGCTGCACGACCGAATCGCCCACCCCCCACAACCCGCCCTCGACCGCCTCCGCACCACCGGCATCCTCACCGACCACCCCCGCCTCCCCGGCGCCCTGGTCCACCCCGGCCTGCTCGCCCTCCTCGACGCGCCCCTGGACGACAACACCCTTGCGAACGGGCTGACCTGAGACCGAGTCGGCGGCGCGCCGGGAGACGTTACGGCCAGGTCTCCAAGGACGACCAGCGCCCCCATTCAACCCCGCAGTCCGGAATGCTTCGGGCCGATTCACACGCGCGCGACGACGGTTGGTACCCGTGCACGGCAGGGGGTGCACGCGGTGCACCCGATGCCTACGTTGGAGATACCGGCCCCGTCGTAGGAGCCCTTGGACCTGGGGTACGCATGTCTTGGTGGAGAGAAAATCCGGGGCAATGGCTTCGCATGAAGGTCCCCAGGCCGGCCTTCGGCGGCTACGGATGGCTGTGCGGGTTCCTGCTGTCGACATCCGTCTCCCTCTGGGGAATAGCATCGTTCTGGCACACCCCCGTAGGCGCCCAGGACAATCCATGGGTTACCTCCCTTCAAGCTTCGAGTCATTTCAAATTCTTCATAGTCGCAATATTCACAATCGGATCCTGCTACTGTTTTCGAAGATTCCGAATCAGTCGCAGAATGATAGTTCCCGGGCCGATCTCAGTACCCACGTTCAGTAGCGAGGGTGGCGGCCCGGAGATCGAGACAGAGAGACTGACTACGCATTTTCGGGAAGCCCTGGCCGAGGTCAGCCTGGAGGCTCCCTCCCCCATGCCCGGCGGGTCGCAGCAGATCGATTTCGTAGAAGTCCTGAACAGTCCGGCATTGGACTCCGGCAATTCACCCGCCACTCTGGTGGCAGCTCTTGGGAGGCTCTTGAGCGCGACCCATGTCAGGTACTCCTATCAGGTGAACGGAGTTCTCTATCGAAGCCCGGAGAACGCGTGCAGCGTGACAGTTCAGGTCATTGTCCTCCCCAAGTGGGCCAGCCAATCGATTACCTGCACCGGGTCGACGTTCGAGGCTGCCGTAAAGAGCGCCGCCTACGAGGTCTGCGCCTTCATTCTTCCATTGACGCGGCTTGTGGAGAAACCGCCCTGGGCCGCATGGCATGGCCTGGCCATCCCGCACGGGCTCTTCAGGGATGTCCAAGAGGCACAGAAATACAAGTTCTCCAGGCGTTACGACGAGGCGCTGGGAAAGTACTTCGATGCGATTTCACAGGACCCGCACAACCCGTTCCTCCGACTTGAGGTCGGATTCATTCAGGAGCAGCTCGGCCTGTGTCTCGATGCGCTGATGACCTATCAGGACATCATCAAGCTGGGCCTGAACCGCGACGTCGAACGCCTGGCCTGGATGAAAGGAACCCCGGCATACTTCCGCAAAATCGGGGTTCGCAAGAACTGGTGGCGGCCAGCACTGCTCACCGCCCGGTACCGCCAAGCGATATTACTCGGCATGGGCGAGCAACTGATAGACGACTGGTGCTCGTGCAACAGAAGACCAGCCGGAACAAGCAAGCGAGACGTCGAGCTCAGGCACTTGCGCAGCCGAATCCTGAAAATGCTCAAGGATTATGAATCCGACTTTGCCGCGCATCTCCGGGATCATGGAGACCACGCCGGATCGGGGGGCGCAGGTGGCATCGAGAAGCTCCTGGCCAGAGATTTCGCGAACACGTCCAGAGGGAAGAACGGAAAGCTTCTCGTCCAGGAATTCTTCCAGTTCGTCGGCCAGGCAAAAGCCCAGGAACTGCGCGGAGCCTACCGCTTCCGGAGAGTCCCAGGGGGCACCATCTCGCGCGTGGCCCTGAGGCTCATGCTGGTATGGGCACCGGCTCGGCGATGCTGGACCCGGGAGGCCAGGAGGACGTTGGGGGTCTGCAGAGGCCTACGCGAACTGAAGTACGCCAGGGTTTACGGTCATTCACGTCCGGCGAAATCGAGAAAGGCCGCTGCGCAATTACTGGCCAGGGTCGCCGGACGAGAATGGAAGTGGCCGATGCCCGCTAGGCACATCCAGCGGGAAATACGGTTCGCATGGTTCAGAGGACTGCCTCTCCGACGGATTCCATGGCACGACTTCTACTACTCTGCATGTATTTTCGCCATCGGCCTGCTACCTCTCGACAAGCGTAGGCCGATAAGGCTGGAAGGCGATGCGGCATCCCTGGCCGAACGGGCTGTGGACCATCTGGACATGGCATGCCGACGGGCGGACAGCAGCTCCATAGCGTCGATGCGGCCGTGGATCGTGGCGGAGGATCCGGATCTGGTCGGCCTGCGGACCTTCAATGAATTCGTGGTATGGGAGAACGAGCACTATCCGCTCAAGAACCCGACCTTTCTCCGCCCCGTAGGCGTGCACGATCTGGAGCTGATCAAATACCAGCATGACCTGTTGCAGAAGGTGGCAGGCCTGATGGTTCAGATATGGGAGCGCCGCGAGCGCGATATTTCAAACTCGCGCCTCGATGCCGGCGAGGTGCAGCGACGGTGGCTCGATGAGGAGGGCAACACCTGGAGGATGGCTCGCGACTTCGCCGTCGATCGGCACCACTGGCAGACCAGATTCGACTTCATCAGGGCCGTGCAGGAGTTCGCCGAATGCAACTCACTCCTGTTCGAGCATTCATGTCCCAGCTATGGCGATGATCCGGTGATGCAGCTGCGGGAGGTGCGCCGCCGCCACCAGGTCTCCGACAGTTCTCACCGGGAATTCCAGCAGACGGTACGCTCGGTCCACGAAAAGCGGAAAGGCAGGATCGGCGACCTGGGCGCACACCTCGGAAGTGAAGTGGGCTTCGAGGAGCGGATTGGACTTCCACGACCTGAGGCGCTGAGTCAAGAAGAGATGTGCCGCGTCTGCTGCGAACGTTCTCGGATGTGGGCGCGACTGGCGCAGGCCTTCGAGGAAAGGGCTGGAGAGAACTCGGTGGAGGCGGTCGGAGACGTGACCTCCGTGTTCGAGCGGGCAGGGCAGGCGTAGCCGCCTGGGTGCCAGGAGCAGGCGGACGTCGCGAGCACCCTGGAGGCGGTGCAGCGGTAGCCGGTCGGTCCGGTGCCCTGCTTTGCCTGGCGCATGATCAGGGTTGTGACCTTCACGCCGTCCGTGGCGCCGAAGCACATCAGCGGTGCTCCGGGTTCTCGAAGTCGAAGCGGCAGCCGGCATCCCACTCTGCGCGCTGGTTGCCGTGGGCGGGGATGCCGCCGGCGTCCTTGAGCATCCGGGCGAGGTGGAGCTGGTTCCAGGTCATGAAGGTGGTGTTGCGGTTGGTGAAGTCGTTCTCGGGACCGCCGGAACCGGGGTCGAGGTAGGACGGGCCGGGCCCGGCCGGGCCGACCCAGCCGGCGTCGGCCTGCGGCGGGATGACGTAGCCGAGGTGCTGGAGGCTGTAGATGACGTTCATCGCGCAGTGCTTGGCGCCGTCCTCGTTGCCGGTGATCAGGCAGCCGCCGACGCGGCCGTAGTAGGCGTACTGACCGCGGTCGTTGAGGATCGAGGAGCAGGAGTACAGGCGCTCGATCACGCGCTTCATCACGGAGGAGTTGTCGCCGAGCCAGACCGGGCCGGCCAGGGTGAGGATGTCGGCGGCCATCACCTGGGAGTAGACGACGGGCCATTCGTCGGTGTCCCAGCCGTGTTCGGTCATGTCGGGCCAGACGCCGGTGGCGATGTCGAGGTCGACGGCCCGCAGGACGTCGACCTGGACACCCTGGCGTTGCAGGATGCCGGTGCTGAGGTCGATCAGGCCCTGGGTGTGGCTGCGCTCCGGGGAGCGCTTGAGGGTGCAGTTGATGATGATCGCCCGCAGGTCCGTGTAAGTGGCCACCGCTGGGTCCCTCCGCGCCGGTTCGTCAGTCGTCCCCCGGTGCCATCCGGTTGATGCACCGTCGGACATCGCACCACGCGCACCGCCCCGGGCCCGGCACCCTCCGCCATCCGGTGGACCCGCCGCGCGTCGACCAGCCCTCCCTCAGTCCTCGGCGGCCTCGGCGCTCTCCGCGGTCTCGGCGGCGACCCACCCCAGGTACGCGTCCGAGCCGGCGACGACCGGGACGGCGATCACCTCGGGGGTGTCGTAGTCGTGGTGCGCCCGGATGTACGCGGTGAGCCGGTCCCCGAGGTCCGCGCGGGTCTTGAAGTCGGTCCGCCACTCCGCGGCGTCCTGCACCTCGCCCTCCCACCGGTACACCGAGCGGATCGGGTAGACCTGCGCGCAGGCGGCGAGCCGCTCGCCGACCACCGCGGCGGCGAGGGCGCGGGCCTTGTCCTCGGCGTCGTGCGTGGTGGTGACCACGAGCGCGGCGTTCGCGGGGGGCGTCATGCCCGGACCCTACCCCCGCCGCCGCCCGACTCGGCATCGGGCGCTGCTCATGACACCTGCCCGGCGGGGTAGGTTCGGGGGCGTCGGTCTTCTCCGTGCGGAGAGTCCCCTTGCAGAGAGGCAGGTGCGGCCATGGCGTCGCTGTACGAGGTTCCGGTCCGGACGCTGGCGGGTGAGCCGTCTTCGCTGGCAGAGCACAAGGGCAAGGCGCTGCTGCTGGTGAACGTCGCGTCGAAGTGCGGGCTGACCCCGCAGTACACCGGTCTGGAGCGGTTGCAGAAGCAGTACGAGGAGCGCGGCTTCACGGTGCTCGGCTTCCCGTGCAACCAGTTCATGGGCCAGGAGCCGGGTTCGGCCGAGGAGATCCAGGAGTTCTGTTCGACCACCTACGGGGTGAGCTTCCCGCTGTTCGAGAAGGTCGAGGTGAACGGCGAGGGCCGGCACCCGCTGTTCGACCGGCTGACCGAGTTCGCGGACGCCGAGGGCGCGGCCGGCGACGTGCAGTGGAACTTCGAGAAGTTCCTGGTGTCGCCGGACGGCGCCGTGGTCGGCCGGTTCCGCCCGCGGACCGAGCCGGAGGCCCCGGAGCTGATCGCCGCGATCGAGGCCCAGCTGCCCCGCTGACCCCGCACCGCGATCGGGGCCAGCCGCCCCGCGACACCGCGCGCGAGCGGGCCCAGCTGCCCCGCTGACCCCGCGCCGCGGCAAACCTTCAGCCCAGACTGTACAGCTGAAACTGGACAGCCTGGGCTGAAGGTTTTAGCGTGGGCGGCGTGAAGCCGAAGCAGACCCCCGAGGTCGCCGAGTCCGCCGTGCAGGCCGCCCAGGACACCTGGGCCGTGGTCGGCCGGCTGCGTCGCCGGCTCCGCGGGATCGCCGTGGAGGGCGACCTGACACCGGGGCAGGTCGCCGTGCTGCGGCACCTGGACCAGGCCGGTCCGGACTCCACCAGCGGGCTGGCGGCGGCCGAGCGGATGCGTCCGCAGTCGATGGCGAAGATCGTCGCCGCGCTGGAGCTGTCCGGCCTGGTGGAGCGGAGCCCGGACCCGGCGGACGGCCGCCGCCAGCTGGTGGCGCTGACCCCGGCGGGCCGGGAGCGCCGGGCGGGCGACCGCCGGGCCCGGCAGGAGTGGCTGGCGCTGGCGCTGAGCGAGCGGTGCACCGAGGAGGAGCGCCGCGCGGTGGTCACCGCGATGGCGGTGCTGGACCGGGTGGCGCAGTTGTGAGCCTGCGCACGCGACCCACGGCCGTCCCGGTCGAGCAGCGGCGGGGCGCCTTCGACCGGCGGCTGATCGCGCCGATGGTGCTGGGCTCGGTGCTGAACCCGGTCAACTCCTCGATGCTGGCGGTCGCGCTGATCCCGATCGGCCGGGCGTTCGGCGCGGCGCCCGCGCAGACGGCGTGGCTGGTGACGGGGCTGTACCTGGCCACGGCGGTCGGGCAGCCGGTGATCGGCCGGCTGGTGGACCTGTTCGGGCCGCGCCCGCTGTACCTGTGCGGGACGGCGCTGGTGGGCGTGGCGGGTGTGCTGGGGGTGTTCGCGCCGAGCCTGGGCGTGCTGGTGGTCTCCCGGGTGCTGCTCGGCTTCGGCACCTCGGCGGCGTACCCGGCCTCGATGGCGCTGCTGCGCTCGGAGAACGACCGGATCGGCGCGGAGCGCAGCCCGGCGGGGGTGCTGGCGGCGCTGTCGATCTCCAACCAGGTGATCGCGGTGGTCGGCCCTACCCTCGGCGGCCTGCTGATCGGCGCGGGCGGCTGGCACCTGATCTTCGCGGTGAACCTGCCGCTCTCGCTGGCCTGCCTGGTCCTCGGCGCCCGCTTCCTGCCCCGCCCGTCCGCCCGCACCGGCCCGGCCCGGGTGGACCTGCCAGGGATGGGCCTGTTCGCGCTGGCGCTGACCGCGCTGATGCTCTTCCTGATGGCCCCGCGCGTCGACCGCTGGTACCTGCCGCTGCTCACCCTGGCCGCCGGATCGTCCTTCGCCGTCCGGGAGTTGCGCACCGCACGCCCGTTCGTCGACCTGCGGGTGCTGGGCGGCAACCCGGCGCTGCTGGCCACCTACGGGCGCCAACTGCTCGCCTACACCAGCTCGTACGCCTTCCTGTACGGCTACACCCAGTGGCTGGAGGAGGGTCGCGGGCTGAGCGCCTCGGCGGCGGGGCTGGTGCTGCTGCCGATGTCGGCAACCGCGATCGCGGTGACCGCGGCGACCGGCCGCCGGGCCGGGGTGCGCGGCAAGCTGCTGGTCGGCGGGGCGGTCCAACTCGCGGGCGGGGCGGCCCTGTTGCTGCTCGGCGCGGGGACGCCCGGGTGGGCGCTGGCGCTCCTGGGCGCGGCGCTCGGGGTACCGCAGGGGCTGACCGGGCTGGCCAACCAGAACGCGCTGTACGCCCAGGCCGACCCCGACCGGATGGGCTCCTCGGCGGGGCTGCTGCGCACCTTCATGTACCTGGGCGCACTGGCCTCCTCGGCCGCCACCGCCGCGTTCTTCCGGCACGGCGCCGACACCGGCGGCCTGCACGAGCTGGGCCGGCTGCTGGCGGCGGTCGCCGCGCTGCTCCTGGTGCTCACACTGGCCGACCGCTCGCTGCGACGCGTCCGCTGACCCCTCCCACCGTCCGCGCGCCCCGCTGCCGACGTCCGCACACCTCGCTACCGATCTCCGTACACCCCCGCCACCGAAAGGCCCCGTCATGCCCCTCACGACGCTCGACCCGGTGACCGCGATGGTCGCCATCGACCTCCAGCAGGGCATCCTCGCCGCCCCGGGCGCCCCGTTCCCGACCCGGGAGGTGCTGGAGCGCACCGTCCGACTGGCCGAGGCGTTCCGCGCCGCGAAGCTGCCGGTGGTCCTGGTGCGGGTGAGCTTCGCCCCGGACGGCGGGGACGTCCCGCCGGGCCGCACCGAGGGCGGCCCGGCCGCGCCGCGCCAGGAGGGCTGGGACGTGCTCGCCGCCGAGCTGCACGACCCGTCCGACCTGGTGGTGACCAAGCACAACTGGGGCGCCTTCCACGGCACCGACCTGGACGTCCAGCTGCGCCGCCGCGGGGTCACCCAGATCGTGCTGACCGGGGTGGCGACCAGCATCGGCGTGGAGTCCACCGCCCGGGCCGCGCACGAGCACGGCTACCACGTGACGCCGGTGGTCGACGCGATGACCGACTTCGACCCGGAGGCGCACCGGAACAGCGTGGAGCGGATCTTCCCGCGGCTCGGCGAGCGCGCCACCACCGAGGAGGTCCTGGCACTGTTGGCCGGCGCCCACGGCTGAGCCGGGTCGCGGTTTTCCGTCAGGCTTCGCCCGGGTGCCAGTGCGGCCACTCCCAGGGGCGGTCGTCCCAGTGCACCTTGACCGGGTCGCGGGGGTCGAGGTCGGGGAAGTGGTGCCTGATCTCCGGCTCGAACTCCTCGGGGGCCAGCGGCTTCCAGCCGGAGCCCTTGAAGTGGACCAGGCGGTAGCGGCTGTCGGTGCGGAACTCGGCGATCTCGACCAAGGGCTCGGCTGTGCTGTTGCTCGTCATGCCGCCAGCATCGAACGGCCGCCGACGGCGCGCACCCGCTGACCGCCGCCCGGCGGCAGGGATCGACCCGGACGACGGCGTCCCGCTCCGGCGCCGGGTCTGGGTCGCCCGGCGGCAGGGAGCCGAGGCGCCGGGTCCGGGCCGCGTCACGGATCAGTCGCAGTCCGGTACGGGCCTTCGGCCGGAGGGGGCCGCTCCCGTACCGTGGAGGGAGTCGGAGCGTGCAGGAGGCTCGCGTGAGCAAGGGCAAGGCGTCGAAGGCATCGAAGGGGTCGGCCGCGGCGCGGGTGCGCGGACTCGACGGCCTGGCGGTGACCCGGTCGGCGTGGGGGTTGTACCGGGAGACGAAGCGGCCCGGCGCACCGGGGTTGGCGGCGCGGGTGTTCGCGCTGCCGCGGCTGCTGCGCGACGCGCTGACCGGCCGGTACCCGGGGCTCGGGCCGGCCAAGCTGCTGGCGCTGGCGTTCGCGGTGGCGGTGTACCTGGTGAGTCCGATCGACGCGATTCCGGACTTCATCCCGGTGCTGGGCTGGAGCGACGACACCGGGCTGCTGCTGTGGTTCCTGCTGGGCCTGACCCGGGAGTCGGGGCGGTACCTGGAGTGGTCGCAGACGGGCGCCAAGGCCGCGGCCGCCGAGCTGCCCGCGGACAGCTGAGGAGCCGACACCTGACGAACCGTTCGGGTACCGCAACGAGCAACTTCCACGCCGCAAAAACCTGACATCGAAGAGAAATTTCCGCGCAGGGTCCTTGTCGGGACGCTGCGCGGACCCCTACTGTCGGCTCACCTTCACCGTGTCGTACGCCCCGTGAGCGTCCCGGGCGTTCCACCTTCGCCACGCCTGAGAGAGCCGAGCCCCGATGCCTGCTGCCACCCAGCCCCCGTCACGTCCGACCTCCCCGGCCCACGCCCTGCCGCGCCTCTCGGTGCGCACCGGTGCGGCGGTGGTCGCCTCCGTCCTCGGCCTCGGCGTCGCGCTCAGCGCGCCGATCGCCCAGGCCGCGCCCGTCCCGTCCGGCACCGTCGGCAACCCGGCGGTGAGCCGGGCCGGGATCGACCCGTCGCTGTCCGAGGGTCGCGGCGCCCGGGTGGACTTCGCCGAGCAGGAGGCCGAGCGCGCCGCCACCACCGGCACTGTGCTGGCCGCCGACCGCACCGCGTACACCCTGGCCGCCGAGGCGTCCGGGCGCAGTGCGGTGAAGCTGACGCCGGGTCAGTACGTGGAGTTCACGCTGCCCCGCGACGCCAACGCGATCACCGTCCGCTACAGCCTGCCGGACGCGCCGAACGGCGGCGGCACCACCGCGCCGCTGGACGTCACCGTCGACGGCAAGAACCGCAAGTCGCTGGCGCTGACCAGCCAGTACGCCTGGCTGTACAACCAGTACCCGTTCACCAACGACCCCAACGCGGGCCTGCTGCACCCGGATTGGTGGATCACCGAGTGCGGCTGCGTCCCGGCGGCGACCACGCCCGCGCCGGCGATCTCCACCCCGTTCCGCCCGGGCCACGCCTACGACGAGCAGCGGATGCTGCTCGGCCGCACCTACAAGGCCGGCGACAAGGTGCGCCTGACGCTGCCCGCCGGGTCCTCGGCCGCCTGGGCCGCGATCGACCTGATGGACTCCCAGCTGGTCGCCGCGCCGCGGGTGGAGCTGAAGGCCGTGAACGTGCTGGCGACGGGCGCCGACCCGACCGGCCGCCGGGACTCGGCGGACGCCATCGACCGGGCGATCGTCCTGGCCAAGCTGCTTCACCTGCCGGTCTACCTGCCGCCGGGCGTGTTCCAGGTCAACCGCCACCTGGTGGTGGACGACGTGACGCTGATCGGCGCGGGCAGCTGGTACACCGTGCTGAAGGGCACGCAGCAGACCCTGGCCACGCCCGCCCCGGACGGCTCGGTGCACACGGGCGTCGGCGTCTACGGCAAGGACGCGGCGCAGGGCGGCAGCCACAACGTCCACCTCTCCGGCTTCGCGATCGAGGGCGACGTCCGGGAGCGGATCGACACCGACCAGGTGAACGGCGTGGGCGGGGCGTTCAGCGACTCGACCATCGACGGCCTGTACATCCACCACACCAAGGTCGGCATCTGGCTCGACGGCCCGATGAGGAACCTGGCGATCACCGGCAACCAGATCGCCGACCAGATCGCCGACGGCATCAACTTCCACACCGGTGTGACCGACTCGGTGATCCGCGACAACTTCGTCCGCAACACCGGTGACGACGGCATCGCGCTGTGGTCGGAGAAGACCGCGGACGCCCGGGTCGTCATCGACCACAACACCGTGCAGTCGCCGACCCTGGCCAACGGCATCGCGGTGTACGGCGGCACCGACACCACGGTCTCCGCCAACCTGGTGGCCGACCCGGTGCGCGAGGGCTCCGGCCTGCACGCCGGTTCGCGGTTCGGCGCGGAGCCGTTCGCCGGGTACCTGCACTTCACCGACAACACCGTGGTGCGGGCCGGCACGTACGAGCTGAACTGGAACATCGGCCTCGGCGCGATCTGGTTCGAGGTGCTGGACCGGGACATCGACGCCGACATCAAGGTCACCGGCGACCACTACCTGGACTCCACCTACAACGCGATCATGGCGGTCGCCGAGTGGGGCGTGAAGGACCAGTACAAGCTGTCCAAGCTGGCGTTCAAGGACGTCCGGATCGACGGCACCGGCACCTCGGTGCTCAGCGCCCGGGTGGCCGGCTCCGCGACGTTCGAGAACGTGGTGGCCCGCAACGTCGGCGCGGTCGGCATCAACAACTGCGGCACCTTCCACTTCACGGGTGCCGGTTCGGAGTTCGGCGTCACCGACCTCGGCGGCAACTCCGGCGGCGGCACCACCGGCGCCTGGCTGGCCCCGTGGGAACTGCCCAACACCATCACCTGCGACGACCGCCCGCCGGTGGTCCCGCCGCCGGCCCCGTCGACCTGGTGACGACCCGTCAGGACGGCTCCTCGTCCTGACGGAGGATCACCGGCTCCTCCCCGCCGTCGATGACCTCCGCCGCCCGCTCTCCCTACCGTGGGGCCATGGGGGAACGGGTGGGCCCGCGCTGGACGCGGTGGGCGGCTCCGGGAACGGTGGGCGCCGCGGTGGGGTACGGGGCGCTCCAGGCGTGGTGGGCGGCGGGCCACGCGCCGTCGTTCGGCCGGCTCGGGACGGACCTGCTGCTGTTCCCGGGCTGGGCGGCCGTCGCGCTGTGCGCGGGCGCGGCGGCGGCGGGCGGCGGGCTGTGGAGAGCCCGTCGCCCGCGGCCCGCGCTGCTGGTGGCGGCCGGGGCGGTCGGCGCGGCCCTGCTGGTCTGCTGCCCGTTCCTGCTGCTGGACGTGGTCGGCGGGCTGCTGCCCGGACTGGGCTTGCCCCGCTCGCTACCGGGCTTCCTCAGCCGGGCCGCCTGCGCCACGGTGGTGGCGCTGCTGGCCGCCGCCGCACTGTCGTACCGCCGCCGCCTGTGGGGGGCGTGCGGTCGGTGCGGCCGCACCGACGGTCCGGCGGTCCGCGAACCGTCGGCCCGGCCGCCGCGCTGGGCCTGGTGGGCGGCGTACGGGGCGGTGGCCTCGTGCTGGCTGCGGATCCTGGCCCAGTACGGGCTGGGCTTCGGCTCGCCGGGGCCGCTGAACACGGCGGAGGCGCTCTCGCTCGCGGTCTTCGAGACCGGCTTCGTGCTGGCGGGGACGGCGCTGCCGCTCTCGCTGGTGCACCGCTGGGGGCGGGTCGTGCCGGGGTGGCTTCCGCGGCTCGGCGGGCGGCGGGTGCCGCGCCTGCTACTGCTCGCCCCGGCGTCCGCGATCTCGCTCGGGCTGCTGGTCTACTTCGGCGTCGGCATCGGCCAGTTGGTCGGCGAGACGCTCCACCCGGTGGCGCACGACGGGGCGCTGCCGCTGGGCTTCCTGTGGGTCGCGATGCCCGCGTACTGGCTGTGGGGCCTGGGGCTGGCGGTGGCCGCGTTCGGCTACCACCTGGGCACCCGGCGGCCGTGCCGGGCCTGCGGGCTCTGACGGCACTGACGGGGTGTCAGTACGGCGCTCAGCCGAGCGGCTTGACCAGCTTCTCGAAGCGCAGGTCCGGGCGGAGCGGGACGCCGAACCGCTCGTCGCCGTAGGGGAACGGCTCGAACTCGCCGGTGCGGGCGAAGCCCCGGCGCTCGTACCAGGCGATCAGGTCGGCGCGCTGCTCGATCACCGTCATCTCCATCGCGGTGACGCCCCACTCGGCCCGGGCCCACTGCTCGGCGCGGGCCAGCACCCGGCGCCCGAGGCCGCCGCCCTGCGCGGTCGGGCGGACCGAGAACATCCCGAAGTAGGCGGTGTCGCCGCGCCGTTCCACGTGGCAGCAGGCCACCAGCTGCCCGCCGTCCTCGGCGACCAGCACCACCGACTCGGAGCGGCCGATCACCTCGGCGACGCCCGCCGCGTCGGTGCGCTGCCCCTCCAGCAGGTCGGCCTCGGTGGTCCAGCCGACCCGGCTGGCGTCACCGCGGTACGCCGACTCCACCAGGGCGACCAGGTCCGGCACGTCCTGCTGGACGGCGGGGCGGAAGCTCAGCTGGTCGTCGGCGGTCATCGGCGCACTCTCCTTCAGGGGTTCCGGCGCGGGGGCACGGCGGGGCACCGCCATGGTGCCACAGCACCGCCGTCAGCCCAGCCGCCCGGTCAGCCCACCCGCACAGTCAGCCCAGCCGCACGGTCAGCCCGTCCAGTCCGCTGGCCGCGGCCAGCCGCTCGGCGGCGGCGTCCAGGGCGGCGGCGGGCGGCGGGGCGTCGAAGGGGCGGACGGTGAGCGTGGTACCCGCGAGCTCCCAGACGCCGGCGATCCGGCCGTCGACCAGCAGCAGCGGGGCGATCCAGCCGCCCGCCCGGCTGACCTCGGCGCGGTGCGCGGCGGGCAGGATCTCCGCCGCCTTGGTCCCGGGGCCGAGCAGGTACTGGTCGAAGGCGCCCAGCAGGTGCACCGAGGGAGCCGGCTCCGCCGCCGCCAGCTCGCCCAGGTGCTCCGCGAGCGCGTACCCGGGCTCGCCGTCGACCCGGACCTCGGCGAGGCGGTCGCCGAGCGTGGCGGCGAAGGACTTCAGGACGGCCTTGCGCAGGCTGTTGCGGGACAGCCAGGCGTCGAACCGGTCCAGCCCGGCCGGTCCGTACGCGGCCAGGTAGGCGGCGAGGACGCGCGGGCCGGCCTCCTCGACGGGCGGCGGCGCGGGCCAGTCGGCGGCCAGGTCGGCGGGGTGCGCGAAGGAGGTGCGGGCGCCCTCGGTCGGCGCGTGGCAGAGCACGCCCTGCCAGGCCAGCGGCTTCAGCAGCGCACCCCAGCCGGAGGCCAACTGCGGCCGCAGCGAGGCGAATTCCGGCTCGGCGGCGAGTTCGGCCGCCAGCTCCTCACGGGTCAGCACCCGGCCGCGCAGCAACACGTCCACCCGCGCGGTGAGTTCGGCGACCTGGGCGGGGGTGGCCCCGAACTCCCTGGTCCACGCGGGCTTCTCCCAGGTCCGGGCCGAGGCCATCAGGGCCAGCACGTCGGCGGCCTGACCGGGCGTCAGCAGGTGCAGCGTCCCTCGCTGCCCCCAGGTCCGCAGCAGCCTCCCGGCACCGAGCGCGGCCTGCGCCCCGCCGGCGGACCCACGCAGGGCGAGCGCGAGGTCGGCCGCAGCCGGCACCTGGGCCTGCACCCCGACCAGCCGCTCCACGACCAGGGCCGGATCCCCCGGACCCGACCCGTCGACGTACTGCCTCCGCTGCCGCCAGGCCAGCACCTGACCCGTGCTCAGTTCCACCGCACGCTCCCTCCGTGTGCCGCCGACCTTGAGGCGTGCCCGTCGGACCACGCGCGGCGAGCACCGCCGGGGCACTCATCTCGACGGCTTCTCGTCCGCCGCCGATGGCCCCAAGCCCCCATGGGGGAGCCGCCCGCTGCTACGGCGCGGGGATCGGCGTCTCCGGCGGGCCCGGGTACGGCATGATCTGGCGGAGCAGTCCGCGGGGGTGGCCCCGGCGGCGCCACTCGCGGGGGTAGCCGATCGACACCTCCTCGAAGCGGACGTCGTCGTACCAGGTGGTGCGCGGGATGTGCAGGTGGCCGTAGACCGAGGCGGCGACGTTGAAGCGGCGGTGCCAGTCGCCGGTCAGCTCGGTGCCGCACCACTGGGCGAAGTCGGGGTAGCGCAGCACGTCGGTGGGCTGGCGGACCAGCGGCCAGTGGCTGACCAGGACCAGCGGCAGCGCGGGGTCGTGGGCGGCGAGCGTCTTCTCGGTGGACTCGACGCGCTCCCGGCACCACTCCTCGACGCCTCCGTACGGCGCGGGATTCAACAGGAATTCGTCGGTGCACACCACCCCGGACTCCCGGGCACGAGCCAGCGACTCGCGCTTGGTGCTGACCCCGGGCACCCGGAACGTGTAGTCGTACAACGTGAAGACCGGGGCGATGGCGTAGTCGCCGTCCGGGCCGTGCCAGACCGGGAAGGGGTCCTCGGGGGTGGTGACGCCGAGGGCGCGGCAGCGGTCGACCAGCAGCCGGTAGCGGGCGGGCGCGTCCAGCGTGACCGGGTCGTCGGAGGTGGTCCAGAGCTCGTGGTTGCCGGGCGTCCAGATCACCTTGGCGAAGCGCTCGGTGAGCAGTCGCAGCGAGTCCTCGACCTGGTGGACCTGCTCGGCGACGTCGCCCGCGACGATCAGCCAGTCGTCCGGGGTGACCGGGCGCAGCGTCTCCAGGATGGCGTGGTTCTCGGATACGGCCGTGTGCAGATCACTGACCGCGAGGAGCCGTCCGTCCGCCACCGCCGTGTCCCCCTGCCCGAGTGTGTACGTCGCTTCCGGCCCGCTCGATCACCACCCACGCTACCCGGGCGGGGTGGGTCGGCGCCAGCAACCAGCGGTTTCCTGTCGCATCGTCAACATTCGGCCGAACCAGGGGTGTTCGCGGGAAACAACTATGTCTGTTCGCCACACGGACATCCGTTCGAAGTATGCGTTCAACACCCTGTTGACTGACGGGGCCATGACTATATCTTCTCCGCATGCGGCCGACCCCGGCCGCGGCAACCGGATTGAGGAGTCGTCATGACCGCTTCCGGCACCACCCGCCTGCTCCGTCGCACCGCCACCGTCGCGGCCTCGGCCGCCCTGCTCTGCGGGGCCGTCGCCGTCGCCCCCGCCGCGCAGGCCGCCAAGCCGGGCAACCCGGCCGGCTTCCACCCCGAGCGCGACTACGCGGGCTCGACCGTCGCCGCCCACGAGGGCCGCGAGACAGTCGCCGCGAACACCTTCGCAGCTCTGGCCGTCACCCAGACCCGCGGCATGGACGTCTCCAGCTGGCAGGGCAACGTCGCCTGGAGCACGGCGTACGCCAACGGCGCCCGCTTCGCCTACACCAAGGCCACCGAGGGCACGGGCTACACCAACCCGTACTTCGCCCAGCAGTACAACGGGTCCTACAACGTCGGGATGATCCGCGGCGCCTACCACTTCGCGCTGCCGAACGCCTCCAGCGGCGCCACCCAGGCCAACTACTTCGTCAACCACGGCGGCGGCTGGTCCAAGGACGGCAAGACCCTGCCGCCCGCCCTGGACATCGAGTACAACCCCTACGGCGCCACCTGCTACGGCCTCACCCAGGCCGGCATGGTCAGCTGGATCCGCGACTTCTCCAACACCGTGCACTCCCGCACCGGCCGCTACCCGGTGATCTACACGACCACCGACTGGTGGACGACCTGCACCGGCAACAACGGCTCCTTCGGCGCCACCAACCCGCTGTGGATCGCCCGCTACGCCGCCTCGGTCGGCACGCTGCCCAACGGCTGGTCCTACCAGACCATCTGGCAGTACGCCGACTCCGGCACCTTCCCCGGCGACCAGAACTACTTCAACGGCGCCCTCGACCGCGTCCAGGCCCTCGCCAACGGCTGACGCCGCGTCACCTGCGGAGGCGGCCGACCGACCGTCACCCACCCGCCCGCGGCCGGAAGCTCCTCTTCCCGGCCGCGGGCGGGGCCGCGGTCAGCTGCCGAGGGGCAGGACCAGCTCCCAGGTGTCGACGGCGAAGTCCAGGACCATGCCGTGGCGGGCGTAGAGGGCCGGCGCGCCGGTGGTGTTGGCGGTGTCGACGCCCAGGCCGACGCGGGTGCGGCCGCGGGCGGCGTAGTGCGCGAAGAAGTGCCGCAGCAGGTGGCCGCCGAGGCCGCGGGAGCGGGCGGCGGGGACGACGCCGAGCTGGGAGGCCCAGGCGGTGGCCGAGCGGTCGTCGCGGGTGCGCAGCACGGCGGCGTCGCCGAGGCCGTCGACGGCGGCGATCCACACCAGCGACCAGTCCAGGCCCGCGCCCTCGACGTCGGCCAGCCACTGCTCGTAGCTGCGGGGCCGGAAGTCGAAGTGGTCGGCGAAGGACTCCTCGAGCAGCCGGTGCGCGGTGCGGCGGTCCGACTCGTCCGCGCAGGCGCGCAGCGTCACGCCGGGCGGCGGGACGGGCGCCGGGTCGGCGACCGGGTCGACGGAGCGGGTGAGCACGTGGTGCCGGCGCACCGGGCTCCAACCGCGCCGGCGCATCGCGTCGGTGTCCACCGTCGGCTCGGAGTTGAGGTGCAGGTGCAGGACGGCGCGTTGCGCGCCGCCGGCCGCGGCGAGTTCGCCGGCCCGGCCCTCCATCAGGTCGAACAGGTGCAGGGCGCCCTCGAGTTGGTCGGGCAGCAGGTACTGGTCCAGGTCGATCCGCTGGTCGCCCGGCCGGCCGCGCACCAGCCCGTACCCGACCAGTCGCCCGTCGGCGTCGGCCAGCAGCCAGGAGTCGCGCTCCAGGTCCACGTCCGGATGGCCGAGTTCCTCCGCCACCTCGTGCAACTCCGTCTCGGCCCGCCCGAGTTCGATCTCGTCCACCGCGTTCAGCAGCGCGCACACCGCCGCCACGTCATCGAGCGTCGCCGCCCGCACCGTCATCCCGGCCGGAACCGCCATCGGTCCTCCCCCACTCGCTCTTCCCGGCAAACCCGCCCTTTCTACCCCCGTCCGCCGCCGCACCCAACAGGTTTTCCCGGGCGGCCCTCCGGATGCCCGCGCGCCGACTTATTCGGAGGCGGCGAACCGCGCCGCTCGGCCAGACTCCCCTCGACCCGGCGGGAACGGCCCGCCCCGTACCGAGGAGTCGTCAGCCGTGTCCGCCACCCCGCCGGTCCTGCTCACCACCGCGCAGCGGACCACCACCGGCGCCCTCCTGATCGAGCAGGCACTCCGCCGCGGGCTGACCCACGCGATCGCCGACGGCCCGTTGACGGTGCAGCCGCTGCACGGTCGGACGGTGCACTGGTACGGCGGCCCGCTCGCCGCCGACCGGCTGGCCGGGTCGCTGGACCTCGGACTGCTGGAGCCTTCGGACGGCTGGCTGGCCGAGCTGCCACGCGAGTTCACCGGCCGGCGGGTGGAGCTGACCACCCTCGCCGAGGCGTGGGCGCTGCGCCGGCCGGCGTTCGTGAAGCCGCCGAGCGACAAGCAGTTCCCGGCCGCGGTGTACGCCGACGGTGCGCGCCTGCCGCGCACCGGCGACCGGATCGGCCCCGACACCCCGGTGCTGGTCTCCGACGTGGTCACCTTCGCGGTCGAGTTCCGCTTCTTCGTGCTGGACGGCCGGGTCCGCACCGGCAGCCGCTACGCCCGCTTCGGCCGCCTCGACCCCGCCCCGCTCACCGCCGACCCGGACGCCGACGCCGCGCTCGTCTTCGCCCACCGCCTCCTGACCGACGCCGCCCACACCCTCCCCAGCGCCGTCACCCTCGACGTCGGCCGCCTCCACGACCCGGACACCGGAGCCGCCCGCTGGGCGGCGGTGGAGGCCAACATGCCCTGGTTCAGCCACACCTACGCCGCCGCCCCGTCCGCCGCCCTCGACGTCGTCCTCCGGGCGACCGGCCCGCGCAGCGCCTTCGCCACCCGCGACCGGCGCTACCTCCGTCCCGTTCCGGCCCCTTGACGTCTCATCGTCCACAGGCAGCCCGGCCCGACCGACGCCTTCGCCGCCTCATGACGGGCCTTCCTCGGCCCCCTTCCCACCCCCTGACCTCTCGTCGTCCGCTCGCAGCCAGGCCCGCCGCCGACCCCCGCGCCGTCGCCGGGTGCGGGGCGTGGTGAGGGCCCGGGTGCCGGGTGCGGGAGTGGTGGGGGGTCACAATGGCCCGCATGAGAGTGATCTTCACGCTGGCCGGGGCTGCGCTGCTGGCGGCGACGGTCGGGAGCATCCTGCGGACGCTGGTGGTGCCGCGCGGGCTGTACTCGGCGTTGGTGCAGCGGCTGTGGCGGGTGTTGCGGCTGGTGCTGCGCACGGTCGCGGCGCCGTTCGGCGGGTACCGGGCGATCGACCGGGCGCAGACCTGGCTGGCGCCGCTGATCCTGCTGGGGATGCTCGGATGCTGGCTGCTGTCGACGCTGCTGGCGTACACCTTCCTGCTGCGCGGGACGTCCGACCTGAGCTGGACGGTGTCGTTCCGGGAGGCCGGGTCGAGCCTGTTCACGCTCGGTTTCGCCAGCGGCGACCGCCTGCACCTGTCGCTGATCGACTTCCTGGCGGCGGCCAACGGGCCGCTGATCATCGCGCTGCTGATCGCCTACCTGCCGACCCTGTACGGGGCGTACAACCGGCGGGAGTTGGAGGTGACGCTGCTGCAGTCGCGGGCCGGCGAGCCGGCCTGGGGGCCGGAGCTGCTGGCACGTCAGGCGCTGGTGCGCACCGAGAGCGAGCTGCCGGACCTGTACCGGGACTGGGAGCGGCTGGCGGCGGACCTCGGCGAGGGCCACTCCAACTACCCGGTGCTGATCTCGTTCCGCTCCCCGCAGCCGCACCGCAACTGGGTGGTCGGCCTGATCGCGGTGATGGACGCGGCGGCGATGCAACTCGCCCTCAACCCGCGCTCCGCCCCGCCGGAGGCCCGGCTGATGCTGCGCGCGGGGTTCACCGCGCTGCGCGACATCGCGACCTCGCTGCGCATCCCGTTCGATGCCGATCCGGATCCGGAGGGTCCGATCCGGCTGACCTTCGCCGAGTTCGACGCGGCGGCGGCCATGGTGACCGCGGCGGGCATGCGCCTGGAGCGCCCGGTCATCGACGCCTGGCCGCACTTCCGCGGCTGGCGGGTCAACTACGAGGCGATCGCCTACGAGCTGGCCCGCCGCGCCGACGCCGTCCCGGCGCTGTGGGCCGGGCCGCGGGACTTCCCGGCCACCCCGATCCCACCGCGCCGCCCCGCCGACCGCCGCCCCGCGAACCCCTGAGGGCACCCCCGCGGGCGGCGGCCGACCGCGAGTCCTGCCGGACGGCCGCCGAGCGGGAGCCCGGCTCAGCCGAGCAGCCGGAACTTGGTGGACGGGACGCCGCTGATCAGGCTGCAGTCCAGGTTCGAGGTCGTGGCGCTGTACGTGAAGCCGCTGGGGACGCTGCACGCCCACAGCCCGTTGACCGGCGTGCGGAGCCGGTAGGTGGTGGCCTGGACGCCCTGGTTCAGACTGCACGCGGTGGTGTAGCTGACGTAGTCGTAGGTGAAGGCGGGCGTCGCCACACACGCCGTCAGCCCGTCGTACGGGGTGCGCAGGTGGTAGGTGTTGGCGACCACGCCGGACTGCTGGCTGCACGCGGTGCCCCAGCCGATCGAGTCGTAGACGAAGCCCGGCGCGCTCGTACAGGCCGTCAGACCGTCGACGGGCGTGCGCAGGTGGAACTGCGGCGAGTTCCAGTTGCCGCCGCCACTGCAGGTCCGGTTCATCGCCACCTGGTCGTAGACGTAGCCGGACGGGACCGAGCAGGCCCAGGCGCCGTCCAGCCCCGTGGGGGCGGCGGAGGCGCTCGTCGCGGCGGTGCCCGAGAGCACCAGCGCCGCCGCCGCGAGGGCGGCGAGCAGCAGGCGAGCAGGGCGGTCGACCAGGACGGCTCGGGCAGCTCGGACGGTTCGTGCGACGGACATGATGCTCCCTCGGGTGAGGAGTTCGGCCGGTGGATGCACGTGCACGGTGCGGGGACCCGGGTAGGCGTCCGCACCCGCGGGAGATTCCAACACGCCCCACGGACCGTCACCCCGCCGCCCGGCCCCGGACGGTCACATCACCGCCCGCCGTCCACCCGCCGCGCACCGATCCGCCGACCCGCCTCACCCGATCGACGACACCCCCGCTGCCGAACCCGGCCCAGCCGCCCCGCACACCCGCCCCGACTTCTCGTCAGCCGCCGACAGCCCCCGGCCCCACCGGGGGATCGGGAGCCACCCGCTGACGCGAGGCGATCCGAAGCCCCGCGCCGGGTCTGTCGTCAAACCCCGTCGCGGCCCCGCGGTGGCTCGTTCGTGCTCTCGGCGTGCGGGGGAAGCCCTCGTCGGGGGTGTACTCGGGTGACGACAGACCCTAGTGCTTGCCGCCGCGCAGGAGTTGTTCCTCGGCGGCGGCCAGCAGTTCGACCACCCGGCGGCCGAAGCGCACGTCGCAGGGGTGCGCCGGGCCGCCGGCCGCGGTGGCCAGCAGGGCGTCGACGGCGCGGCCGAAGGCGGCGGTGGGGTGCTCGGAGCGGTCCGGCAGCTGGACGACGCCGGCGGTGCCGCGCAGCTCCAGGCCCGCGCCGTTGGCGGAGGCCTCGGGCGGGGCGGTGAGGCTGAGCGTCACGGTGCTGGAGGCGCCGCCGGTGTGACGCAGGATCAGGTGCGTGGTGTCACCGGGGCCGGGCGCGGCGGTCACCTGCTCGACGTCGCCGAGGATCGGCAGCAGCACCGACAGGGCGTGCGGGCCGACGTCCCACAGCGCGCCCTTCTGCTGCCGCCAGGCGGAGGCCGCGTACGGGCTGTCGGTGGTGAAGACCGAGCCGATCCACTGGCAGTGCGCGGTGAACCAGCCGTCCTGGGCGGCCTGTTCGGCGATCCAGGGGGCCTGCCGGTCGCCGAAGCGGACGGTGAAGAAGACCACCGAGGCGACCCCGGCCGCGGCCACGGCGTCCTCCACCGCGCGGGCGGCGTCGATCGTGGCGGCGACCGGCTTGTCCAGCAGCAGGTGGCAGCCCGCCTGGGCGGCACTTACGGCGAAAGCCGCCTGCACGTCCGGGGGCAGCGCGATGGCGACGGCGTCGACGTCGGCGAACAGCGCCTCCGCCGTCGGATAGACGTCCACGCCGTGCACGGCGGCGAGTTCGGCGGCGGCCTCGGGGCGGCGGCCCCAGACGCCCGCGAACTCGACGTCCGGGTGTTCGGCCAGCGCGGGGGCGTGCACGAAGCCCGCCCAGGGGCCGGTGCCGAGCAGTCCGATCCGCATGCTCAGCCCTCCACCCGGATCAGGGTGAAGCCGTCGTAGCCCTTGCTGCCGACGGTCTGCACGGTGGTGGCGGTGACCCGCGGCTCGGCGGCGAGCAGGTCGTGCATCCGCTGGACGCCGCGCACCGCCTCGTCCTCGCTGTCGGCGTCCGCGAGCTTGCCGTCGCGCACCACGTTGTCGACCACGATCACCGAGCCGGGGCGGGTGAGCGCCAGCGAGGCCTCGATGTAGTGCGGGATGCTTGCCTTGTCGGCGTCGATGAAGACCAGGTCGTACGGCTCGGTGCCGGCCTCGGCGAGTTCGCGCAGGGTGTCGCGGGCCGCGCCGACCTTGACCTCGGCCCGGTCGGCGAGACCGGCGTGGGCGAGGTTGGCGGTGGCGACGGCGGCGTGCGCCGGGTCGAGCTCCAGGGTGGTGAGGGTGCCGTCCGCGGGCAGCGCGCGGGCCAGCCAGATCGCGCTGTAGCCGGCCAGGGTGCCGATCTCCAGGATCCGCCGGGCACCCTGGATCCGGGCCAGCAGGTGCAGCATCTTGCCCTGGTTCGGGGCGACCGCGATCTGCGGCAGCCCGGCCTTGTCGGCCGCGGCCAGCGCCGCCTCCAGTGCCTCGTCGTGCCCGATCAAACGGTCACCGATGTACTCGTCGACCGCCGTCCACGCGCGCGGGTCGCTCTCCTGCCGTGCCATTCCCCACCTCCGTGATCATGTCGCCCGGCCGACCCTACTCCCTGCCCGCACCCGCGGGTACGCCGGACACGGGGATCCGCCCCCGCTCCGCCGCACCGGGAACGCCACAGGCCGGCCCCGCAACCGGGACCGGCCTGCACGTCTCGCCCAGCGGTGCCCACCGAGGGGCCGCCGTCACTCCACGGGTTCGGCGACGGTGTCGGTGAGCGGTTCGCCGCTCTTGCCGCCGGACTGCTCCGGGTGCTGCGCCCGCGACTTCTTCGCCCGCCGCTTGATGATCAGCGCCGACCCGGCCCCGAACAGTGCGGCCGCGCCGAGGCCGATGTACGAGGCGCCCTGCAGGTACTTCTCCGCCACCTTGCCGACCTGGTACACCAGCAGCGTGGTACCGCCGGCCCAGACCACGCCGCCGAGCACGTTGGCGACCAGGAAGCGCCAGTACGGCATCCGCAGGGTGCCGGCCAGCGGGCCCGCGAAGATCCGGAGCAGGGCGACGAAGCGGCCGAAGAACACCGCCCACATGCCCCAGCGCTGGAACGCCCGCTCGGCGGTGGCCAGATGCTCGGGTCCGAAGTGCTTGGGGAACTTCCGGCCGAGTTTGGCGAACAGCGGCCGTCCGCCCTTGTGCCCGATCGCGTACCCGATCGAGTCACCGATGATCGCGCCGGCGATCGCACACCCGGCGACGCCCCAGGGGCTGACGACGCCCTTGGCGGCCAGCAGCGCGGAGGTCACCAGGGCGATCTCGCCGGGCAGCGGGATGCCCAGGCTCTCCAGGCCGATGATCAGACCGATGATGACGTACACCGAGGTCGGCGGGACGCTCTCGATCCACTGGTCGAGGTGCAAGGCGGAGTACCTCCGTCTGGGCAGGATGAAGCGGGCCGGCGGCGCACGGCACTACGGAAAATCTCGGTAAAGAACCGGTCGGGCCAGCCTAACCGGTACCCCGCGCGCCCTCCGAGCCCCCGCCTCCGCCAACGGCCGCCACCACCCGCCGGTTCCCGCGCCGCAGCAGTCGGCGGGCGGTCAGCAGGGCCCCGAGGTGGCACAGCAGCGCCGCCACGACGGCGAGCAGCGGCAGCCGGCTGCCCAGCCACAGGTGCAGCGCCAGCCCGCCGATCAGCAGGACGACCACCGCTACGCGCAGCGCCCGGTTGGCACCCAGCAGCCCCCGGTCGGCGCCCGCCAGCGTCCCGCTGCTACCCGGCGGCCCGGCCCGCGACCCGTCGGCGCCGATCACCGGACCGCCTGGACGTAGTGCACCCACGGTCGCAGGTCGCCCTCCTCGACGCCGCCGAACCCGGCCTGCTCGACCAGCGGGCGCATCAGGTGGACCGGGTTGTTCTCCATCACCGGACCGACCGCCGCGCCCACCAGGTGACGGCCCAGCGCGCTGGTCGGCGGCCGGAAGTCGGCGAGCAGCAGCCGTCCGCCCGGGCGCAGCACCCGGTGCATCTCGGCGACCGCGATGGCCCGGTCGGGCTCGGGCAGGTGGTGCAGCATCAGGGCGGAGACCACCAGGTCGCAGCTGCCGTCCGCGGCGGGCAGCCGCTCGGCGACGCCGTCCTCGAAGGTGCAGCCGGGTCGTCCGGCGGCTGCGCGGGCGGCCTGGGCGCGGAAGTCCGGGGACGGGTCGATGCCGCGGATGGTGCCGCCGGGGGCGAGGCGTTCGGCGACCCGGACGGTGAGGTAGCCGGTGCCGCTGCCGACGTCCAGGGCGTGCTCGCCCGGGCGGGCGCCGCTCAGTTCGGCGAGGCGGCGGTAGACGCGGTCGCGGCGGCCGGCGAAGAAGGCGCTGGTGAAGACGTCGTAGCCGCGCCCGTGGGTGAGCGTCTGACCGCCGGTGCGGGAGTCGGCGGTGCCGTGCAGGAAGCCTGCGAGGTCCATGAGCGAGCCTTTCTTAGTCATGACTAAGTTCTCTTGGCGAGAATCAACTTAGTTGCGACTAAGTCTGCTGGCAAGGGGTCGCTACGATGGCCGTGTGCCGACCTCAGACCCGCCCGCCCGCGTGCGGCTCAGCGCCGCCGACCGGCGCGCCTCGATCCTCGCCGCCGCCACCGAGGTCTTCTCCGAACTCGGCTACCACCGCAGCAAGATGAGCGAGGTCGCCCGCCGGGTCGGGGTCAGCGAACCGGTGGTCTTCCAGAATTTCGGCTCCAAGGCCGCGGTCTTCTCCGCCGTCCTCGACCACGCCGCCGAGCAGATGACCGCGGCGTTCACCGCCTGGGCCGACCGCTGCCCCGACATCGGCTCGTGGCTGGCCGAACTCCTCGCCCCCGCGCACCTGACCCGCGTCCACGACCGCGGCACCCTCGGCGTCCTGCTCTCCGACGCGCAGACCCTGACCCACGAACCCGGCGTCCTCGACGCCGCCCGCCGCGCCAACCGCCTCGTCGCCGACACGCTCACCGACCTCCTCGCCCGAGGCCGCGCCGACGGCTCCCTCCGCCCGGACCTCGCCCCCGCCACCGGCGCCTGGTGGCTGATCTCCCTCTTCGCCTCCCAGCCATTCCGCCACGCCGTCTCCCCCACCAGCCACGAGGCCGACCTGGCCGACCTCACGCTGCGGACGCTTCTCGCCCCGTCCTGACAGCCCGTCGACTGACGGAGCGTCGGCCGACGAGCTGCCGACCAACGGGGCCGTCGACCGATGAGCCCGGGGGTCAGCCCTCGCTCACCCACGCGGGTAGCGCCTCGCGGCGGGACAGCCACTCGGGGGCGATGTCGGTCAGGCCGGTGCGGGCGGCGGTGACGCCGCCGGCGATGGCGCAGGTGGTGTCGACGTCGCCGAGGCCCTCGGCGGTGGTCCACAGGGTGTCGGTGAGGCTGTCGAGGTGGTGGGCGGCGGACCAGAGGGCGAAGGGGACGGTGTCGGTGGCACGGATGTGCCGGCCGTTGCCCAACAGGTCCGCGGCGCGCCAGGGTTCGGTGGTGGGGGCCAGCTCGGCGGCGGCCCGCACCCCGTCGCGTACGGCGCCCTCCGGCGTGCGGTCGGCGACCGTGCGGAGCAGCGCGGCGCCGCTCGGGGCGTCCTGGCGGCGGCCGCGGGCGGCGAGGGCGGCGGCCAGGGCGACCGCGACGGCGCCCGCGATGCCCTCGGGGTGGGCGTGGGTGACCTCGGCGGAGTAGGCGGCCTGTTCGGCGGCCTCGTCGAGGTCGTCGGCGAACCAGGCCCCGAGCGGAGCGACCCGCATCGCCGCGCCGTTGCCGAGGCTGCCCTGACGGTCGAACAGTTCGCGGGACTCCTCCGGCCAGCGCGCGGGCTGCTCGGCCAGCACGGGCAGCAGCAGCTTCATGCCGCGGCCGTAGCCCCGGCCCGGGTCGGCGAGGAAGGTGGCGCCGAACATCGCGGCGAGCTGGGTGCGGTTCACCCCGTCCTGGTCGACCAGGGCCCGGTACACGGCCAGGGCCATCGCGGTGTCGTCGGTCCAGTGCCAGGGCGACTCCTCCGGCGTCCGGCGGGCCCTGATCTGCTCGTACGCCTGCGACGGCTTCCGGAAGAGCCCGAACCAGCGCTCCCCGAAGGCGTCGCCGAGGGCGAGGCCCTCCAGGGAGTCGCGGGCTGCCTGCCGGTGGTCGTCGGTGTGGTCGGGAGTCGTCATGCCGGGCATCCTGCCAGCCCCGTACCGCGCCGCCCACCCGGTTTTCCGGCGCCCCCGACCAGCTCTGACGGCTCGTCATCAACCGTCGCTCACACGCAGTAGAGCGCCGCTGCCACCTCCTCGACGGTGGCCTCGGGCGCGCCGGTGAGCCGGATCCGGAGCCGCTCGCCCGGCAGCAGGGTGGTCAGGCCCCGGTCGGCGGTGGCGGCGGGGTGGATCCGGTCGGGCTGCAGCAGCAGGTCGCGGACCAGGGTGCGGGCGGTGACCAGGACGTCCAGCGCGCCGTCGGCGACGGGCTCCAGGGTGAGCGCGTAGTCGGCCTCGGGGTAGGCGAACTCCCGGTCCACGGACGGGAAGTGGACGGCGCGCAGGCCGTCCGCGTCGGCCACCAGGTACTCCTCGGCGGAGCCGGGGACGGGCAGCAGGGCCGGCGGAACGGGGAGGGCGAGCACGGCGCGCGGGTCGGCGGTCAGCTCGACCGAGGTGTCGGCCAGCAGCTTGCCGTCGACGTCCAGGCGCCGCAGCCGCAGGGTGGTGGTCCAGGGCTCGGCGGACTGGTTGACCAGGGCGGTCCGGGGTGCACCGTCGCGGTCGGCGGGCTGCAGGGTGAGCAGGCGGTCGGCGTAGAGGCGGCGCAGTTCGTGGTGGAGCGGCTTGAGCCGGCCGTCGCCGTCGATCGCCGCCCAGGAGGAGACCGGCCAGCAGTCGTTGAGCTGCCAGACGACGGTGCCGGCGCAGCGCGGCCAGTGGGAGCGCCAGTGTTCGATGCCGGTGGCGATGGCGCGGGCCTGGACGACCTGGGTGAGGTAGTGCCAGCGGTCGAAGTCGGCGGGGGGCGCGAAGTGCCGGGCGAGGCCGCGGTCGAGCTTGCCGTTGCCGTCCGTGGCCTTCTGGTGGTGCAGCATGCCGGGCGAGTCGGCGGCGAGGGTCTCGCCGGGCAGGGCGCGGCGCAGGGTGGCGTGGGCGGGCGGGGCCTGCCAGCCGAACTCGGCGACGAAGCGCGGGACGCTGGCCCGGTACTCGGCGTGGTCCTGACGGTTCCACACCTCCCAGGAGTGGTGCGTGCCGTGGTCGACGTCGTTGGGGTGGTGGTCCCAGGAGCCGGACCAGGGGCTGCCGGCGGTGTACGGGCGGGTGGGGTCGAGTTCGGCGACGATCCGCGGCAGCAGGCCGAGGTAGTAGCCCTCGCCCCAGGAGTCGCCCGCGAGTTCCTCCTCCCAGCCCCAGTCGCGGAAGCCCCACAGGTTCTCGTTGTTGCCGTTCCACAGCACCAGCGAGGGGTGCGGCATCAGCCGGACCACGTTGTCCCGGGCCTCGGCCTCGACCTCGCCGCGCAGCGGCTGCTCCTCGGGGTAGGCGGAGCAGGCGAACGGGAAGTCCTGCCAGACCAGCAGGCCGAGTTCGTCGCAGGCGTCGTAGAAGACGTCCTGCTCGTAGATGCCGCCGCCCCAGACCCGGACCAGGTCGACGTTGGCGTGGGCGGCCTGCCGGAGCCGGGTGCGGTAGCGCTCCGGGGTGACGCGGGCGACCAGCGTGTCGTCGGGGATCCAGTTGACACCGCGGACGAACAGCCGCTCGCCGTTGACGACGAGGGTGAAGGCGGTGCCGAACTCGTCGGCGCCGCGGTCGAGTTCGACGGTCCGGAAGCCGATCTGCCGCTGCCAGGCGTCGAGTTCGCGCGCGCCGTCGTGCAGGCTGACGGTCAGTCCGTAGCGCGGCTGGTCGCCGTACCCGCGCGGCCACCACAGGTCGACGTCGTGGGCCTCCAGGGTCAGCACGCCGTGGTCGCCGTCGAGCACCGCCTCGGCGCTCGCGCCCGCCGCCGCGGCCCGGACGGTGAGCGGGCGGCCCGCGCCGGCGGCGGTGCGCTCGACGGTGACCCGCACCTCGACCAGGCCGGTGGTGCCGTCGACGGTGACCAGCGGGCGGACCTCAGCCAGCCGCGCGGTGGACCAGTGCTCGAGCCGGACGGGCTTCCAGATCCCGGCGGTCGGCAGCGTCGGGCCCCAGTCCCAGCCGAAGCTGCTGGCCATCTTGCGGATGTACTGGAACGGCTCCGGGTATTCGTTGGGCCGCGCGCCCACCAACTCCCGTACCCGCTCGGCCTCCTGGTACGCGCTGGTGAACTCGACCGCCAACTCGCCGCTCAGGCCGGTCACGTCGAACCGGTACGTGCGGTGCATGTTGCGGGTGCGGCCCAGTTCGACACCGCCGAGCGTGACGGTGGCGGCGGTGTCCAGGCCCTCGAAGACCAGGTCGGTGCGCTCGTACCCGCCCGCGTGGGCCGGCAGGTCACTGGTGTAGGTCCAGTCGCGCCGTCCGACCCACGCCACCTCCAACTCGTTGACGCCCAGGTACGGATCGGGGATCAGCCCGGCCGCCAGCAGGTCGGTGTGGACGCAGCCGGGGACGACGGCCGGCAGCCGCGTGTCCCCGTGGCGCAGGCTCCAGCCCTGCCCGAGCGGGGTGGTGTGGGTCATCTGTACAGCTCCCATCGGAGGGCCTGACCGGGACGGTGAGTCATCGGCGCGAGCACGGTAACCCGCCCCGGCGACGCTGTCCATAAACCGGTTATGTGGTGCGCTTGACTCGCTTCCCGGCACGTCAACTCACGTCCTGGATGCAGTCAGGAGCGCTGCCGGTGCCCACGAGATCGCCGCGCGGCCGGTGCTGGACAAGCTCGGCGCTTTACCGCTTCACCGAACGGGTCGACCGGCAGCCGCGCTCCGGCCGTCTCGGGCCCGCCGGGCGTAGTAGCTTGAGGGGGCGGACGCACGGTCCGCTTCCCGCGTGCGAAAGGTTCCGTCAAGTCCGTGGAGCAGGTGTCCCCGCAGCAGAGCCCGCCGGCGAAGCGGCCGACCATCGCCGACATCGCCAGGATCGTCGGCGTGTCCAAGGTCTCGGTCTCCAACGCCTTGAACGGTCAACCGGGTGTCTCGGACGCCACTCGCGCGAAGATCGCCGTGGTCGCCGAGGAGCTCGGCTTCGTCCGCAACAGCGCCGCCCGGGCGCTGAGTGGTGCGAAGGCCGCGGCCGTCGGGCTCGCGCTCTGCCGGCCCGCGCGGATGCTCGGGACCGAACCGTTCTTCATGGAACTCATCGGCGGCATCGAGCAGGTGCTGTCCGAGGCCTCCTACTCACTGGCGCTGCAGGTGGTCTCCGACCACGAACGCGGTCTGGAGGCGTACCGGCGCTGGTGGGGTGAGCGGCACATCGACGGGGCGCTCCTGGTCGACCTGCGCCGGGACGACGCCCGGGTGCCCGCGCTGGAGGAGATGGGCCTGCCCACCGTGGTGATCGGCCACCCGTCCGGCTCCGGCCGGCTCACACCCGTCTGGTCGGACGACGCCGCGGCCACCCGCGAGACCGTCGAGTACCTCGCCGCGCTCGGCCACCGCCGGATCGGCCGGGTGGCCGGGCTCACCGGCCTGGTGCACACCGCCCTGCGCGACGAGGCCTTCGCCGCCGCCTGCACCGACCTCGGACTGGACCCGCTGCCGACCGTGCACACCGACTACACCGGCGAGGAGGGCGCCCGGGCAACCCGCCGGCTGCTGCTCTCCCCCACTCGGCCGACCGCGATCCTGTACGACAACGACATCACCGCCGTCGCGGGCCTCTCGGTCGCCCAGGAGCTCGGGCTCACCGTCCCCCGCGACCTCTCCCTCGTCGCCTGGGACGACTCCCCGCTCACCCAGGTCGTCCGGCCGCCGCTCACCGCGCTCACCCGCGACATCCACGCCTACGGCGCCCACGCCGCCCGCACCCTCCTCACCCTGATCGCCGGCCGCCCCACCGACGGCTACCAGGACCACGCCCCCCAGCTCACCCCGCGCGGCTCCACGGCGCCACCTCCGGCGGCCTGACGGCGGGTCACACGGCGCTGCCTCCAGCGGCCTTGGCGGCCTGACTGCGGGTCAGGCCGGCCGGGACGGCGGGCCGGGCGGCGTTCAGCCCGAGGCCGGGCCGTCGAGTGAGGCGCGCACGGCGCGCGGCGCGGAGGTCGATCCCGGTTGACGCCCGCTCACCGCTCCTGCGGCGCCGGCCCCGTCGTGCCGCGCGGGACCAGGACCGGGGTGCCCGAGACCCGGGAGGTGGCGTGGCCGTCGTCCAGCAGGGCGAGCAGGCAGCGGGCGACCTCCTCGCCGACGGCGAAGGGGTCGTCGGCGAGGGCGGAGAGGTGGGGACGGGTGATCTGGCAGAGGTCGGAGTCGTCCCAGGCGACCAGCGAGACGTCGCGCGGGACGCTGAGGCCGAGTTCGTCGGCGACGGCGATGCCCGCGACGGCCATCAGGTCGTTGTCGTAGACGAGGGCGGTGGGCCGGTCGCGGCTGGTGAGAAGGGTGCGGGTGGCGCGGGCCCCGGCGTGCGCGGAGAGGTCGGTGGGGAGGCTGCGGGCGGTGACGCCGGGGAGGGCGGCCACGGTCGCGGTGAGGGCCTCGGTGCGCAGCAGGGTGCGGCCGAGCGACTGCGGTCCGGTGACGTGCGCGATCCGGCGGTGGCCGAGCAGCGCGAGGTAGCGGACGGCCTCGCCGATCGCCGCGGCGTCGTCCGTCCACACGGCGGGGAACGGTCCGCTCAGCGACGGGTGGCAGACGGCGACGGCGGGCATGCCGAGCTTGTGCACGGGCTCAAGGCGGGGGTCGTCGGCGACCACGCCGACCAGCACCGAGCCGTTCACCCGGCCGGACTGCCACCACTGCCGGTAGAGCGCGATCTCGGCGTCCCGGTCGGGTACGGTCTGCAGCAGCAGCGCGCACGGCCGCTCGGCGAGGACCTGCTCGATGCCGCCGATCAGCGCCATCTGCACCTGGTCGAGACCGGACGCCGCGCCGCGGGTGAGCGCCATGCCGACCGTGTGCACCTGGTCGGCCCGGGCCAGCGAGCGGGCGGCGAGGTTCGGCGACCAGCCGAGTTCGCGGGCGGCGTCCACGATCCGCTGCCGGGTCGCGGCGGAGACCCCGGGGCGCTCGTTCAACGCCAAGGACACCGCCCCGGCCGAGACGCCGGCCCGCGCCGCGACATCCCGGATCGTCACCCGGCGCTGCATGCCACTCCTCACCTCACCCGCTACCTGACGCCCCCCATCCTGTCAGCTCCCCGCCACCCGCGCGGACCTCGCCCTCTGGTAGCGTCGCCCTCTTCGCCGCCACCCCGGCGGAGTACCCACGGCAGGGACGGCATGACGACCGCGCAGCAGCGCCTGCACCACGCCCTGGACGCCCTCGACCGCACCGCACGCCCGGGTCCGCGCGTCGACGGCTGCACCCACTGCTTCACCCCCGCCCAGCTCGGAGCCCTGGCCGGGCCGCCCGCGCTCCTCCCGAACGGCCTACTGCACTCCGCGGCCGCCAAGCACCCGACCCACTGGGGCGACTTCCCAACCCTGTACCGTCGCCTCGCGCCGCGCGTGCTACGCCAGTTGACGACCGGTCGGCTCGATCTCGACGGCAGCCTGGTCGGCGCCCGGCTGTACGCCGCGAACTGGCGCGAGTGGCCCTCCGCGGACCTGGTCCAGGCCGTCCTGGACGCCTGGTGGGACACCACCCTGGACCACTACCCGGCCCGGCCCTCCGCCCCCGAGACCTTCGAGACCCTCACCGCAGCCTCCGGCTCCCCGACACCATGGCTCCACACCTGGTCCGCCACTCCCACCCCCGCAGCCGACACCCACCTGGCAGACACCCTGACCACCTGGCTCTCCGACGGCGAACTCCCGGACCTACGACTCGGCTTCTACAGCGACCTGCCAGTCGGACCGGAGCTCCTCGCATGGCTGCTGACCCTCCCGCCGAGCCGAATCCGCGACGACCAACGTCAACTCCTGGAGCCCACCCCCAGCCACTGACCCCCCGTCAGCCCACCAGCACCATCCCGCCGGAGGCCCCCCACACAGCGTCAGTCCGCCGGAAGCGTTACGTCCGAGCCACTCCCGCTCCCAACTCCCCTCCCCACCGCCGGCGGCGGGTCTGTAAAAAGAACGGTGTAACTCCCGATCAAGGAAGTAGCACCTGATGACAGACGTGACCGTCTCGGCCGAGGCCGTGGAGGCCGGGC
>NZ_JBFAQR010000052.1:0-53098 GCF_040678815.1 Kitasatospora sp. NPDC049285
TGAGTTCTCAAGGAACGGACACTTCCTTCAGGCGGCCTTCCGACCGACCCTCCGGGCGCTTCGTTCTTTCGTGTTCCCAGCTTATCAGAGGTTTTTCACTCCGATTTCCCGCTGGTGTGGGATTTCCTTCACCTTCGCCGCAGACCTTATCAAAAGCTCTGCACTGCTCTGCTTCGGGATTATGCCGGAACCGGGCCAGCATCCTTGCGGACGCGCTGCCTCGTCTTCGGCGGTGTCGTAGACACTACGCTCGGGCCGACCGGATGTCCAGTCGCTCCCAACCGTTCAAATCTACTCGCCCACCGGAACCACGTCAATGGTCCCTGGGGTTGATCATCAGGCTACCAGGTTTGGCGGGGCACTCGTGACGCCACGCCGGTCAGGCGGCCATCGGCTGGAGGTCGGTGCGGTCGGCGGCTTCGACGTCGCCGATCTCGCCGCGGGCGGCGGCGTGGCGGCCGAGGACCAGGGCGTAGAGGAAGAAGAGGACCTCGACGGTGACGCCGATGGTGATGCGGAGCCAGGTGGGGAGGGCGGAGCCGCTGACGAAGCCCTCGATGATGCCGGTGACCAGGAGGACGCCGGCCAGGCCGATCGCGGCGCCGATGACGGAGCGGCCCTCTTCGGCGAGGGCGGCGGCGCGGGTGCGGGGGCCGGGGTCGATGACGGTCCAGCCGAGGCGGAGGCTGAGGCCGGCGGCGACGAAGACGGCGGTGAGTTCGAGCAGGCCGTGCGGGATGAGCAGGCCGAGGAAGAGGTCGAGGCGGCCGGCGGAGGCCATCAGGCCGAGGCCGGCGGCGAGGTTGACCACGTTGCTGAACAGGATGAAGAGCACGGGGATGCCGAGCAGGACGGCCGAGACCAGGCACTGGACGGCGACCCAGGCGTTGTTGGTCCACACCTTGGCGGCGAAGTTCGCGGAGGGGTGCTCGGTGTAGTAGGTCTCGTACTCGCCGCCGGGCTTGGTGAGTTCGTGGAGTTCGGCGGGCGGGATGAGCGCTTCGCGGATCTCGGCGTGGGTGCCGATCCACCAGGCCATGACGGCGCTGAGGACGAGCGAGACCGCCATGACGGTGAGCCACCAGCGGCGGGCGCGGTAGAGGGTGGCGGGGAAGCTGGTGGTGAAGTAGCGGGCCGCGTCGCGCCAGGAGGAGCTGCGAGCACCGGCCACGGCGTTGCGGCCGCGGACCACCAGGGTGGTGAGGCGGCCTTCGAGGCCGGGGTGCGGGGCGGTCGACTGGACCTGGGCGAGGTGGCTGGTGGCGCGCTGGTAGAGCGCGATCAGCTCGTCGGCCTCCTCGCCGGTGAGGCGTCGGCGTCCGGCCAGGACCTCCAGACGGTGCCACTCCGCCTGGTGGGCGGCGACGAAGACGTCCAGGTCCATGCGGCTCTCTCCGGGTGCGCGGTGGGACGGGTGGCGGGCACCGGTGCGGTGCGCAGCCCGGGCTAGCTTGCCAGAGCGGGCGGGCGACCCGGCAGGGGATTCCGGAACAGGGGTGCGCGGACGGGACCGGGGTTCCGGGTCGCGGCGGGCGGTCGTATCTTTGCGGCCTGGACGGATCCGGAACGGATGCGGGGGTCGGGTCGCGCGGCAGGGTGCCGGTCGGCGGGCCGCGGAACGGAGCGGGTGGGTGCTGTGAGCGAGTTGGTGACCGGCGAGGCGGTCGTCCTGGGGCTGCGGACGGCGCGGTTGCCGTCGCGGGGGCTGGCGCGGGCGTTGGACGGGGTCGTCTACGGGATCGGGTACCTGGTCACGTTGTTCGCGCTCTCGCTGCTGCTGTCTCGGCTGGAGGCGGCGGCGGTGGCGGCGGTGTCGCTGACCACCCTGGTGTTCTTCCTGACCCTGCTGCCGATCCTGATCGAGACGCTGTCGCACGGGCGGTCGCTGGGCAAGGTGGTGTTCGGGCTGCGGGTGGTCCGGGCGGACGGCGGGCCGATCCGGTTCCGGCACGCGCTGGTGCGCGGGTTGGTGGGGATCGTGGACTTCGGCTTCCTGGCGATGCCGGCGGTGTTCGTCTCGCTCTTCAACGAGCAGGGCAAGCGGCTGGGCGACATCTTCGCGGGGACCCTGGTGATCCGGGAGCGACTGCCGCGCAGCGCCCAGGACCACGGGGCGGTGCCGCCGGTGCCGCCGCAGGTGATGCACGCGCTGGGCGCGGACCTGGCCGCGATGGACCTGTCGGCGGTGCCGGACGGGCTGTGGCTGGCGATGCGTCAACTGCTGGGCCGCTTGAACGAGTTGGACCCGCAGGTGGCGCAGGGGCTGGCCGAGCGACTGGCCGGGGACCTGTGCGAGCGCACCGGCCGGTCGGTGCCGGTGGGGACGCCGCCGGTGATGTACCTGGGTGCGGTGCTGATGGAACGGCAGCGGCGGGAGTGGGAGCGGCAGAGCGCGGCGGCGGCCCGGTACGCGGCCGCGCAGTACGCCGCTGCGCAGCAGGCCGGCCAAACGGCTCAGGCGTCGCAGGCGTTCCAGGCTCAGCAGGCGGCGCCCGGTCAGGTGCCGCCCCCGTACCTGCCGCCGGCCGGGGCTCCGCAGCCGCAGCCGCCGGTGCGGGTGCTCGGGTACCCGCAGCCGCAGGCACCCGTGCAGCCTCCGCAGGTGGCGATCCCGGTGCAGCCGCAGGCACCCGGGCAGCAGCCGGTCCCGGCGCAGCAGCCGCCGGCCGGGGGCGGGTTCGCGCCGCCGGCCTGATGGCGTCCGCGGGTCAGCGGCGGGCGTTGGGCGGGGTGTCGAGCTCTTCGAGTTCGATGCCGGGGGCGGCGAGCAGGACGTCGCCGGTGAGGTGGAGCTCGCGGACCTCGCCGGTGTCCAGGTCGGTGACCCGGTAGTGCTCGACGGGGAGCGGGCCGGTGTCGGTGGGGTGCTGCTCGACGGCGTGGAGCTGCCAGGACTGGTCGAGGGTGCGCGGGGCGAGGGCGCTGCCGGTGAAGGAGACCAGGCGGATCCGGGTGCTCGCGCCGGGGGCGAGGTCGAGCAGCCGGGCGGTGGCGAGCAGGAAGGCCGGGGAGTCGCCGGTGAAGGCGTGGGCGCGGTCGTGGCCCTCGACGGCGTGCGCGGGGTCGGGGTCGTCGGCGGCGGTGCGCACCCAGCTGACGCCGTCGAGCGCGCCGCCGCGGACCTGCCAGCCGCCGGCCCGGAGTTCCATCCGTAGCGGGCGGCCGCGCTGGTCGAGGGTGAGGTCGGTGGTGCCGAGGACGGTGCCGTCGGGGTGGTAGCTCTTGGCGACGTAGCGCCAGCCGGCCGGGCCGGGGGCGCAGCTGAAGCGTTCCTCGCCGAGCGGGGTTCCGTCGTGCGGGTCGTGGAGGGAGTAGCGGCCGTTCGGCATGGGTGAAGCCTACGGAACGCGGTGTGCAACCCTTCCGCGGGTCGGCCGCATCAGGGGGGCGGTGGCGCGACCGCGTCACCGGTCATGGGGAGGGGGGACCGGATGGCGGAGCAGACGCGGGACGAGGAGTTCACCGCGTTCGTGGCCTCCAGGACGGTCTGGTTGCGGAAGGTCGCGTACCTGCTGTGCGCGGACTGGCATCGTGCGGACGACCTGGTCCAGGAGAGCATCACCAAGCTGTACGTGCACTGGGGTCGGGTGGGCCGGGCGGAGAACCGGGACGGGTACGCCCGGACGGTGCTGGTCAACACCTTCCTGTCCGAGCAGCGGACCGGGTGGTGGCGGCGGACCCGTCCGTCCGCGGAGCCCGGAGCCGCGGTGGTGGCGGGCGGTGCGGACCTGGCGCTGTCGCTGGACGTGCGGGAGGCCCTGGCGGCGCTGCCGCCGCGGCAGCGGGCCACGGTGGTGCTGCGCTACTTCTGCGATCTGACGGTCGAACAGACCGCTGCCGAGCTGGGGTGTTCCAGCGGCAATGTGAAGAGTCAGAGTTCGCGGGCGCTGGCGACGCTGCGGCGATCGGCGTGGCTGCGTCCGATGGGGAGGGCCGAGGTGTGACGGACGATCAGCGGCAGGCGGAGGAACTGACGGTGCGGATGGCCGAGTACGTGGCGTCCGCGGAACGGTCGGCGCCGCCCTCGTCGGTGGACCCGCTGCGGGCGGTGCGGCGCGGTCGGTCAGCGGTGCGACAGCGTCGGTGGACGGTGCTCGGCGCGGTGGCGGCGGTGGTGGTCGCCTCGGGGTCGTTCGCGGTGCTGCACCGCGGGTCGGCCACGGGCTCCGCGCCGATCGGCCCGGTGGCGCCGAACTCGACGCACTCGTCACCGACCGCCCCGTTCACGGCGCTTCCGGATCCGACGCCGACCGGCCCGGCCGCCGCGGTGCCGACGATCGGCCGGGCGGCACTGACCGTGCAGGCTCGGTTCGGCTGGCTGCCGGACGCGGTGGCCGAGGTGGAGTTCAGCGCGACCAGGGTCGGGGTGCAGACCACGGCGAGCACGGGCCCCGGGCACTCGACGCAGCACTATTCCTTGCAGGTGTTCCCGGCCGGGGTGAACCCGGACGAGGCGCCGACGTTCGCGGACGGATCGCACGGGGTGCGGGTGGCCGCGCCGCAGGTGAACGGGCGGGAGGCCTACTGGTTGCAGAAGGACCGCCCGGACGGCTGGCCGAGGGCGACGGATGTCCTGCGGTTCAGGCTGGCCGACGGACGCTGGGCGGAGCTGGACACCGAGGGCCTGGAGGACGCCGACCGCCAGGCGGTGCCGCTGCGGATCGCGGCCGGGGTGCTGGTCGGCGCGTACGCGGTGCCGATGCCGGCGTCGATGGCCTCGCTGCCTCCGTCGGCAGTGCTCGTCGCGGCGAGCATCACGGCACCGCGCAACGGCGGCGGCTGGTGGACGGCGTCGCTGGGCTTCCAGGAGCAGGGGTCGCACTACGTGTCGGTCTACGTCACCCCGGACGGGCCGAATCCGGGCGCCGGCTCGCCGTCCACGGACCCGAGCGCGGGGTCCCACCCGCAGGCGTGCTCCTCGGGCGGGGGACTGAAGTGGTGCGCCATGGCCCTGGAGCCGCCGGACGGCAAGGCCGGCGACCCGAACGCCTGGCTGCCCCGAGTGGTCGGGCACGGCGCGGACCCGAACGCCTGGACCACCGAGGTGCTGCCGTAGCGCGACGGCGCCCGGCACCCCCTCGCGGGGGTGCCGGGCGCCGTCGACGGTGTGTCAGTAGCGGTACTGCTCCGCCTTGTACGGGCCCTCGACCGGGACGCCGATGTAGTCGGCCTGGTCCTTGGTGAGGGTGGTGAGCTTGACGCCGAGGGCGTCGAGGTGGAGGCGGGCGACCTTCTCGTCCAGGTGCTTGGGGAGCACGTAGACGCCGATCGGGTACTGCTCGGTCTTGGTGAACAGCT
Source organism: Kitasatospora sp. NPDC049285 (assembly GCF_040678815.1). Classification (NCBI taxonomy): domain Bacteria; kingdom Bacillati; phylum Actinomycetota; class Actinomycetes; order Kitasatosporales; family Streptomycetaceae; genus Kitasatospora; species Kitasatospora sp. NPDC049285. The sequence continues at coordinate 5,299 of NZ_JBFAQR010000052.1, forward strand.
CGATCTGCGCGATGGTCTGGTTCGCGAAGGAGTTGGACATCACGAAGGACGGGTGGCCGGTCGCGTTGCCGAGGTTCAGCAGGCGGCCCTCGGAGAGCACGATGATGGTCTTGCCGTCGGCCTTGCGCCACTCGTGGACCTGCGGCTTGACCTCGGTCTTCACGACGCCCGGCAGCTTGGCGAGGCCGGCCATGTCGATCTCGTTGTCGAAGTGGCCGATGTTGCCGACGATGGCCTGGTGCTTCATCCGCTCCATGTGGGAGGCCAGGATGATGTCCTTGTTGCCGGTGGTGGTGACGAAGATGTCGGCGATCTCGACGACCTCGTCCAGGGTGGTGACCTGGTAGCCGTCCATCGCGGCCTGCAGCGCGCAGATCGGGTCGATCTCGGTGACGATGACCCGGGCGCCCTGGCCGCGCAGCGACTCGGCGCAGCCCTTGCCGACGTCGCCGTAGCCGCAGACCACGGCGACCTTGCCGCCGATCAGGACGTCGGTGGCGCGGTTGATGCCGTCGATCAGCGAGTGGCGGCAGCCGTACTTGTTGTCGAACTTCGACTTGGTCACCGAGTCGTTGACGTTGATCGCCGGGAACAGCAGCTTGCCGTCGCGGTGCATCTCGTACAGGCGGTGGACGCCGGTGGTGGTCTCCTCGGTGACGCCCTTGATGGTGGCGGCGACCTCGGTCCACTTGGCCGGGGACTCGGTGAGCGTGCGGTTGAGCAGCTCGAGGATGATCCGGTACTCGTCGTTGTCGGCGGTGGACGGGTCCGGGGCCTCGCCGGCCTTCTCGAACTCGACGCCCTTGTGGATCAGGAGGGTGGCGTCACCGCCGTCGTCCAGGATCATGTTCGGGGTCTGGCCGTCGGGCCAGGTCAGCGCCTGCTCGGTGCACCACCAGTACTCCTCCAGCGTCTCGCCCTTCCAGGCGAACACCGGGATGCCCTGCGGGTTCTCCGGGGTGCCCTCCGGGCCGACCGCGATGGCGGCGGCGGCGTGGTCCTGGGTGGAGAAGATGTTGCAGGAGCACCAGCGGACCTCGGCGCCCAGCGCGGTGAGGGTCTCGATCAGCACGGCGGTCTGCACGGTCATGTGCAGCGAGCCGGTGATGCGGGCGCCCGCGAGCGGCTGGGTGGCGGCGTACTCGGCGCGGATCGACATCAGGCCGGGCATCTCGTGCTCGGCGAGCTGGATCTCCTTGCGGCCGAACGGGGCCAGGGAGAGGTCGGCGACCTTGAAGTCGCCGGTGGGCAGGTTCGACATGCGAACTCCTCGCTGCGTGGGCCTGGTTACGGGTGTGCTGAGCGGCAGGGGGACGCGGTGGGCGGCCCTCTGCTGCGGCACAATCCGTCGGAGGACCTCTCTCCCTCGACCGGAGCCGGACTCCGATCGACCGCCATCAGCAGCGACGTTTGGCACTGCTGACGAATCTACACCGCCCGGCCCCCGGTCAGTGGGCCTTCGGGCCGGGACCGCCCGGAGTGGCGTCGGCGTCGGGGCCGGCCAGGGCCTTCTCCTCCGAGTAGATGTCCGGCTCCAGGTAGATCGCCCGGGCGATCGGCACGGCGCGGCGGATCCGGGCCTCGGCCAGGTCGATCGCCTGGGCGACCACCGCGGCGCTGTCCTCCGCGTTGACCCCGATCTTGGCCGCGACCAGCAGTTCCTCCGGGCCGACGTGCAGGGTCCGCATGTGGATGACGTCGGTCACCGTGTCGTGGTCGACCAGCGCCGCGCGGATCGCCTCCACCACGTCGACGTCGGCGGACTCGCCGATCAGCAGCGACTTGGTCTCCAGCGCCAGCACCAGCGCGATCACCACCAGCAGCACGCCGATCGACACCGTGCCCGCGCCGTCCCAGACGCCGTTCCCGGTGGCGGCGGTCACGCCGACGCCGATCAGCGCCAGCACCAGGCCGATCAGCGCGCCGGTGTCCTCCAGCAGCACCACCGGCAGCTCGGGCGCCTTGGCCCGGCGGATGTACGCGGCCCAGCCGTGCCGGCCCTTGTCCTTGGACGCCTCGCGGTAGGCGGTGAGGAAGGAGAAGCCCTCCAGCAGTATGGCGAGGACCAGCACGCCGACCGGCCAGTACCAGTTCTCCAGCTCGTGCGGGTGGACGATCTTCTCGTAGCCCTCGTAGATCGCGAACATGCCGCCGACGCTGAACAGCACGATCGAGACCAGGAAGCCGTAGACGTACCGCTCGCGCCCGTAGCCGAACGGGTGCTGGGGGGTCGCCTCGCGCTGGGCGCGCTTGCCGCCGACCAGCAGCAGCACCTGGTTGCCGGAGTCGGCCAGCGAGTGCACGCCCTCGGCGAGCATCGAGGACGATCCGGAGAACGCGAACGCCACGAACTTGCTGACCGCGATGCCCAGGTTCGCGGCCAGTGCCGCGACCAGGGCCTTGGTACCGCCTTCGGTGCTCAACCCCTGTCCTTCCCTCCGGGCCCGGACTTTGCCGGGCCTTGGTTGACCAGGGGACGATATCGCGTCAGTTCTCGGTGGCGAGGCCCAGGTAGACCGCCGCGAAGTCGGTCAGGCCGATCAGTTCGGCCAGTGCCTGCAGCGGGTCCTCCAGGCTGGAGGCGTGATCGGTGACCCGCACCTCGTGCGCCTCGGCCAGCCGCCGGGCCCGGGCCACCGGCCAGCCCGGCTCCTCCAGTTCCTCGACGCCCGGGGTGTGACGCAGCATCAGCACCTGCAGCTGGAGCGGCACCGGCTCGTCCACCCGGTCGCGGAAGAAGTCGTCGGGGTCGGCCCCGGCGCCCAACCGGCCCGCGAACATGCCGCGGTGGGCGGTCAGCGCCTGCGGCAGCCGGCCGGTCAGCGCGGGCAGCCCGGCCCGGTCGGCCAGCGCCGCCGCGAACCGCTCCCCCACCGCCGCGGCCACCGCGCCGTCCGACCACAGCAGCGGAACGGTCTCCGCCAGCCGGCTGGCCAGCGACTTCGCCGGGTTGTCGTACGCCTGGGCGTCCGGGCGGCAGCGCACCGCCACCTCGTCCAGCCGGTCGGCGGCGGCCTCCAGCGAACCGGGGGCGAGCTGGACCAGGCCGATCCGGTCGGCCAGCTTCAGCAGCGGAGCGAGGAAGGCCCACAGCGCGGCCGGGTCCTCGGCGGGCAGGTCGGGTTCGGCGTCCGAGCCCTCCGGCTCGACCTCGCTCGGTGTGAACGGCAGCGGCAGGCCGCGGACCTGCTCCGCGGCCTCGGCCAGTTCCGACCCCTCCGGGGAGATCACCGCGATCGCGCAGCCCCGGGCGTACGCCTGCTCGGCCAGGTTGATCAGCCCGCCCTCCCGGCCGCCGGCGCTGGCCAGCACCACCAGGTCCAGCGGACCGGCCCAGCCCGGCAGCAGCCAGGACTCGCCGTCGGTGAACGCGGGCGCCGCCGGACGGGCGTCGGCCGGCGGCAGCGGCCACACCTGGCAGCTCGGCACCGCCAGCGCGGCCAGCACCGCCGCGGCGGTCAGCGCGCTGCCGTGTCCGGCGACCAGCACCGCCCGTGGACGGCCGTCCGGGCGCAGCCCGTTGACCCCGGCCGCGTCGGCCAGCCGCAGGGCGATCCGGATCCGGGCGCCCGCCCCGGCCAGGGCGAGCAGCTCGTGCCGGCGGTCGGCGCGCTGCAGGGCGGCCGGGTCGTCGATCAGGGTGTCGTCGAACATGGCGGCTGGCCTCCAACAACTGCGGGGAAGCGGCTGACGGGGGTTCAGGAGGGGCGGCGGGCCTCGTCGACCAGCAGCACCGGGATGCCGTCGCGCACCGGGTACACCAGGCCGCAGCCCTCGCCGGTGCAGCGCAGCTCGTGCTCGGCCTCCTCGGAGCCCTCGCGCACCTCGGCCAGCGGCGAACGGCACTCCGGGCAGACCAGGATCTCCAGAAGGAAGGACGGCAGGCTCATGACGGTCGGCTCCGGTCGGTGCGGCGGTCGTGGTGGATTGTCAGGCCGGTGACACAGCAGTACCCCGGCCGGTGGCAACCCTACCGGCCGGGGCACCCGAAACGTCAGCGCCAGGCTGACCAGCGGGGTCAGGCCCGCACGATCGCGAGCACGCCGTCCCGCACCTCGGCCATCTTCGCCGGGTCCTTCGCCTCGGCGTTCAGGCGCAGCAGCGGCTCGGTGTTCGAGGCGCGCAGGTTGAACCACCAGTCCTGGCCGGCCACGGTCAGGCCGTCCAGCTCGTCCACGGTGACGCCCTCCAGGCCCGCGTAGGCGGCCCGCACCCGCTCGGTGGCGGCGTGCTGGTCGGCGACGGTGGAGTTGATCTCGCCGGAGGCGGCGTACCGGTTGTACTGCTTGGTCAGCGCGGAGAGCGGCTCCTGCTGCCCGCCGAGCGCGGCCAGCACGTGCATCGCGGCGAGCATGCCGGTGTCGGCGCGCCAGAAGTCGCGGAAGTAGTAGTGCGCGGAGTGCTCGCCGCCGAACACCGCGTCGGTGACCGCCATCTCCTGCTTGATGAAGGAGTGGCCGACCCGGGTGCGCACCGGGACGGCGCCCAGCTCGCGGACCACCTCGGGCACCGTCCAGGAGGTGATCAGGTTGTGGATGATCGTCGGCTCGGCCTCGCCGTTCGCCTTCGCGCGGGCGACCTCCCGCTCGGCGACCAGCGCGGTGATCGCGGACGGCGAGACCGGGTCGCCGTTCTCGTCGATCACGAAGCAGCGGTCGGCGTCGCCGTCGAACGCCAGGCCCAGGTCGGCGCCGACCTCGCGGACCTTGGCCTGCAGGTCGACCAGGTTCTTCGGGTCCAGCGGGTTGGCCTCGTGGTTCGGGAAGGTGCCGTCCAGCTCGAAGTACATCGGGACGACGTCCAGCGGCAGGCCCGCGAACACCGTCGGCACGGTGTGGCCGCCCATGCCGTTGCCGGCGTCCACCGCGACCTTCAGCGGCCGGATGGCCGTCAGGTCGACCAGGCCGCGCAGGTGCGCCGCGTAGCCGTCCAGGGTCTCCTTGGCGCTCAGCGCGCCCGGGGTGGCGTCGACGACCGGGACGTGCACCGCGCCGTCCTCGTCCAGCCACGACTCCACCAGCTCGCGGATATCCGCCAGGCCGGTGTCCTGGCCGACCGGGGCCGCGCCCGACCGGCACAGCTTGATGCCGTTGTACTCGGCCGGGTTGTGCGAGGCGGTGAACATCGCGCCGGGCAGGTCCAGGCTGCCGCTCGCGTAGTACAGCTGGTCGGTCGAGCACAGCCCGATCTCCACCACGTCCGCGCCGCGGGAGGCCGCGCCCTCGGCGAACGCGCGGGACAGCGAGGGCGAGGACGGCCGCATGTCGTGACCCACCACGACCGCCGCGCCGCCGACCACCTCGACGAACGCCGCGCCGAACGCGTACGCCAGCGACTCGTCCCACTGGTCCGGGACGACGCCCCGGACGTCGTACGCCTTCACAAGCTGCTTCAGGTCCCGCACGAATGCTCCCGTGTGTGTGCTGCGAGCTGCCCCGGACGATGCGTCCGCCCGGCGGTAGAGGGGCAGCGTACCCGGCCACGGCGAAGCGCCGGTGCCGTGCACCCGCGGACCGGTCTCAGCTCTCCGGCGAGCGCAGCACCCGCAGGTGGCCCCGACGGCCCGACTCGCCGTCCGTCTGCGGGCCCTGACGGGGTGTCCGCTCCTGCGGACGGGCCGCCTCGCGCACCGCGTTGGCCAGCGCCTCCAGGTCGTCGCTGCTGCGCCGCAGCGGCCCCGCCTCGGCGACCAGCCGGACCACCTCCCACCCGCGCGGCGCGGTCAGCCGCTCGGCGTGCTCGGCGCACAGGTCGTAGCAGTGCGGCTCCGCGTAGGTCGCCAGCGGGCCGAGCACCGCGGTGGAGTCCGCGTAGACGTACGTCAGCGTCGCCACGGCCGGACGGCCGCACGCGGTCCGCGAACAACGACGTACAGAGCTCACGAGGGTGGACGGTACCGCACTCCCGACCGGCCCGCGAAGACCCGCCCCCTCCGCGTGTGTCTCCCCGCGGGTCTCGGAGCCGTCACGCGCCGTGCCCGAGTGGTCCACTTCCGGGCATCCAGGGACTACGCTCGACACTGCTATGGACAGCTCGACACCCTCGTCCCCGCCCGGTCCCGGCCGCCGCAAGCACCGCGACCGGCACGGCCGCGGCCTGCGCGGGCCGCTGGCACCGCCGCAGGTGCCCATCTCGCTGACCCGCTCCGAGCTCTTCGACGACTACGTCCGGGAGTCGATGGAGCGCCTGGTCCGGCGCTGGCCCCAGCTGGAGGACGTGGAGTTCGCCGTCCTGGAGGTCCCGGTGCCCGCCAAGGGTGAGCCCGAGCCCGACGGCGTCCCGCTCGGCCGGGTGATTCCCGCCGTGACCGGGCGCCGCGCCAGGATCCTGGTCTACCGGCGGCCGGTGGAGATCCGCGCCAAGTCCAAGGAGGACCGGGCGGCGCTGGTGCACGAGATCCTGATCGAGCAGGTGGCGGAGCTGTTGGGGCTGTCGCCGGATGCGATTGATCCGCGGTACGGCGAGGACGGGTAGGGGCTCGGGGAACTGCGAGGCGAGTGTCTGGTGGTCTGAGCTTGGCGGGGGGTCTTCGGAGACGTCTATGCGCCCAGACCTGGCAGCGCCCCGATACCCCGACAGCCACGCACCCCCGCCGTTCCCCGGGCCCCTGGGGGCTTCGCCCCCCCTACTTCAGGACCACTCCGGGGTCGCCTGCGGCTTGGGGGACCTGGACGGTGGCGCGGTCGTCGCGGAGTTGCTGGGTGGTGAAGGCGGGGTAGTCGCGGGCGGGGATGGTGAGTTGGCGGGCGGCTACGACGGGGCCGCCGGTGGTGGTTTCGACGGTGAGGGCGTAGGGGCCGTTGACGCCGGCGGGGTCGATGCCGTCGACGGTGACGGTGGTGCCGGCGGGGATGTCGACGTCCTTGGTGGCGGGGGTGCCGCCGTTGCTGCCGGCCGAGGAGGTGACCTTGACCTTGGCGTCGGTGTCGGTGGCGGTGAGCATCAGGGCGGTCTGCCCGGCCCGGTTGTCGGCGATGGAGGCGCGGGTGCCGACGGGGGCGGCGCCGGCCAGCCACGCGGCCTCGTTCTTGCCCTTGTTGTTGCGGTCGACCCGCAGGCCGGCCACCACGGGGGTGGCGTGGGCGGGGTCGGTGGGGGTGAGGCGGACCGCGGTGGCACCCTCGTGGGCGAGCTTGGAGACGTCGAAGTCGAGGGTGGCGGTCATGCCGGCCTTGACGTGCAGGGTCTCGTGGTCGGCGGGGGTGAACCAGCCGTTCTTGCCGGAGAGTTGGACCTTGAGGTCGGCGTCGTCGGCGGAGTCGGTGGCGACCACCAGGTGCGCGGCGGTGAGGTCGGCGGGGACGCCGGGCACGGTGACCGTGGCGGCGGGGTCGGCGGAGGGCTCCAGCCAGTCGCTGCCCTTGCCGCCGTCGCGGGCGTGCAGGCCGGCGCCGACGCGTCCGCTGCGGGCGACCACGTGGACGGCGAGGTCGTTGACCTGGCCCTTGGAGAGGCCGCTGAGCAGGATCTGCTGGGAGGTGCCGGGGGCGACCGCGATGCCGGTGGCGAGCTCGTTGTCGATCAGGCCCTTGTCGCCGTAGAGGCGCAGGTCGACGACGGCGGGCAGGGTGTCGGCGTTGACCAGGGTGACGTAGTCGACCCGGTCGCCGGCGGTGCTGGCGCCGGAGAACCAGAAGCTGGTGCCGGTGGGGGTGCAGCGGGCGCCGGAGAGCGCCGGGGAGCCCTGCTCGGAGCTGGTGGTCTGGGTGACCGTGAAGCCCGGGGCGAGGGCGCCGGTGCCGACCGCGAAGGTGCCGGGGGCGGTGTCGTTGTTGGCGGCGGGGCCGGCGGTCGGGACGCCCGGCTTGGCCAGGGTGACCCGGGCGTCGGCGGCGGCCGGGGCGCCGGAGGCGGTGCCGGACGGGGCGGTGGCCGGCTGGGCGGGGGCCTGGGCGGCGACCACGCTCTGCGGGGTGACGTCGTTGAGCACGCCGGTGCCGCCCTGGGCGGTGCCGCCGGGCGGGGTGAACAGGGTGAGCGTGGTGGAGCCGACCGCGCCCTGCAGCGGGGGCGGGCAGACCAGCGCGGTGCGTTCGACCTGGGTGCTGGTGAGCTTGCCGGTGGCGCCCGTCGTCGGGGTGACCGGTGAGCGGAGTTCGGCGACGCCGAACACCACCGCGAGGATGGCGGCCCCGGCGAGCAGGGACTGGCCGGTGCGGCTGCCGCCGGCGACGCTGCTCAGGTCGGGCGCCTTGAGCTTGGGGGCTTTCAGGGTGGGCTTCTTCATCGCGGGTCAGCTCCCCGTCCCGGGCTGCTGCGGGTGGCCGCCGTAGGGGTCGTTGGGGTCGTGCTGGGGGTATCCCCAGCCTTCGGTCTGGTCGGTCTGCTGCTGGCCGGGCAGCCAGGGCTGCTGCTGCTCCTGCTGCTGCTGCGGGTAGCCCGCCGCGTACGGGTCGGTCCAGCCCTGGGCGGGCGTCTCGTAGCCGTACTGCTGGCCGTACTGGTCGTAGCCGTCGCCCTGGTAGGGCGCGCCGACCGGCTGCTGCTGGCCGTTCGGGTCCCAGCCGGACTGGTCGTAGCCGTAGCCGTCGCCCTGGTAGGCGGGCTGCTGGTACGGGTCGGCCTGGTACGGGTCCGCCTGGTAGGTGTCGGTCTGGTACGGGTCGGCGAACGGCTCGGGGTCGGCCTGGTAGCCGCCGTCGGGTTCGCCGGTGGGCTGCTGCGGGATGGCACCGGCGTAGACGCCGGGCTCGGCGGGGGCCTGCTCGCCGTCGCCCTCGCCCTCGCCGCGTTCGGCGAGCCGGCGGGCCCGGCGGCTGCCGGGGGCGGGGGCCTGGGCCTGCGCGGCGGCGGCCAGCGCCTGGGCGGCGACCACCTCTTCGGGCAGGTCGTCGTCGTTGTGGTTGCGGCGGCCGGGCAGCGCGAGGACCAGGACCACCACGCCGAGCAGGAGCTGGCCCCACGCCCAGCCGGTGTGGGCCAGGCTGCTGGTCCGGGTGACGTCCAGTCGGCCGCCCTTGGCGGGGAGTTGGAAGCCCTGGGCCCAGCCGTCGACGGTGACCGCCTTGAGCGGGGTGCCGTCGAGGGTGGCCTGCCACTGCGGGGCGGCCTGTTCGGCGAGCCGCAGCTGCCGGCCCTCGGGGCCGTCCGGGATGGTGGTCCAGATGTCGTGGACGCCGGCCGGGACGGTGATCGGCACGGTGCCGGGGCTGGTGATCTGCGCCCGGGCGCCGGGGATCGCGGTCACCTGCCAGAGCGCGACGCCGTTGTCGAGGCTGAGCCGGGTCAGGCCGGGCGTGGTGTCCAGGACGTCGCGGACCTTGGCGATCAGCGGGTCCTTCACCTCGACGTAGCCGACGCCGTACCCGGCCAGGGTGCCGGCCTGGTCGCCGCCGGAGCCGGCCAGCAGCTTGCCGGTGAGCTGGGCGAGCTTCTGGTCGGCGGCGGCGTCCACGGTGCCCTCGGCCTGACCGGTCGTCAGGCCGGCGCCGCGGACCAGCGCGTAGCTCACCGCGGTGCCCGCGGCGTCGCCGGTGATCATCAGGGTGCGGGCGCGGTCGGTGGTGTCGGCGGCCTCCGCGATGAACGCCGGGACCTGGGCCTCGGCGGTGCGGTGCAGCGGGCCGTCGGCGCCGTGGATCGCCCACCAGGCGGCGGTGCCCAGCGGGGCGAGCACGGCGGAGGCGACGACCAGTGCGGCGACCGGCTGCCGCCAGCCGAAGGCGATGCCGGAGACGCGGGCGTTGGCGCCGTCGGCGCCGATCGCGGCGGCGGCGAGCAGGGCGACGCCGGCCAGCAGGGTGGCCGGGCCGGCCCAGGCGGCGGTGGCGGGTCCGCCGGAGGCGGGGGTCACCGAGGTGCCGGCCACCGCGACCGAGAAGACCAGACCGGCGGCGGCGGCGCCCCAGGCGGCGAGCACCGCGCGGCGCCGGTCGGCGCGCAGCAGGGCGGCGAGCGCGGCGAGCACCACGCCGGCGGAGAGCCAGATCGGGGGGACGCCGGCGCCGCCGGGGTTGACCAGGATCAGGCCGAGCGGGTCGGCGGCGGGCCCGTTGAACCCGGCGACGCCGGCCTCCAGCAGCAGCCGGGAGGGGTGCGCGAGGACGTGCAGCGACCAGGGGGCGAGCACCACGACGGGCGCGCCGAGGATCACCGCGATGCGCAGGCCGAGCAGCCGCAGCGCCTGGCCGCCGGAGCCGAACGCGCCGCCGCGCAGCACCGCGTGGGCGAGGGCGGCGAGGCAGAGCGGGAGGGCGATGGCCCAGGTGAGCGGGACGAACGCGGTGCAGACGGTGAGCATCAGCACGGTCATCCAGGCGGACCGCCAACCGGGGCGGGCGCCCTTGGCGGCGGTCTCCTTGCGGATGCCGAGGCCGGCGGTGATCGCGGCGGCGCGGGCCAGCGGCGGCAGCAGCACGGCGAGTACGGCGGTGCCGATCCGGCCCTGGGCGAGGGCGCCGGTGGCGGCGGGCAGCAGCGCGTAGGTGGCGCTGGCCCAGGCGCGGACCAGCTTCGACTCGATCAGCGGCCGGGAGACCAGGTAGGCGCTGACCGCGGCCAGCGGCACCGAGAGCAGCACGATGAGGGTGAGCGCGAAGTCGGCGTGGCCGAGGAACACCCAGGAGAGCACCGCGAGGACGCCGAGGTAGGGCGGTGCGGTGGCGGTGGAGCCGGTGCCGACGGGGTGCCAGGCGTCGGCGTACATCCGCCACAGTCCGCCGGCGCCGTCGGTGGCGGGCAGCAGGGCGCCGCCCTCGAGCCAGCCGGAGCCGATCAGGTTGCGGCCGGCGGCGAGCGCGAAGACCAGCACCGCGGCGAACAGCACGGGGGCCGGGCGCCGGGCCAACTTCTTGATCAGCGCGAACTGCTCGACCACCAGGTCGTCGGTGTCGTCGTCGCCGGGTCCGGACTCGGCCGAGCCGTGCCGGCCGGCGCCGGAGTCGTCGCCGCCGCCGATGCCGAGCGAGCCGATGACGTTCTCGATGGCCAGGCGGGCGGTGGCGCCGGGTGCGGGGAACAGCGTGCGGTCGTCCAGCGAGTCGACCGAGCGGGTCCGGCGGCGGCGCGCGCGGGCGGTCAACAGGCGCGGCAGTCGCAGCAGTTCGTGGCCGAGGCCGGCCACCTCGTCGTAGGCCTGCTTGGGGTCCTTGCCGACCAGGTTGACCACGACCCGCAGCAGGGTGCCGAGGATCAGCCGCAGCAGCGTGTACGGGAACAGCACGCCCTTGGAGTTGGCGAGCAGCGTGTAGACCGCGCCGGCCTTGTCGACCCGGTGCGGGTGGGCGGAGCCGCAGTCGATGGCGCGCCGTTCGCGGCTGGCGGCCTCGGCGTGCCGGAGCACCGCGTCGGGGGCGACCACCACGCGGTGGCCGGCGGCGTTGACCCGCCAGCAGAAGTCGGTGTCGTCGCGCATCAGCGGCAGCGCCCGGTCGAAGCCGCCGAGTTCCTCGAAGACGTCGCGCCGGACCAGCATGCCGGCGGTGGAGACGGCGAGCACGGGGCGGACCTGGTCGTGCTGGCCCTGGTCCTGCTCGCGGCGGTCGAGCCCGGTCCAGCGGCGGCCGGAGCGGGCGATCGTCACGCCGACCTCCAGCAGCTGCCGGCGGTCGTACCAGGAACGGAGCTTGGGGCCGACCACGGCGGCGCTCGGGGTGGAGTCGGCGACCTGGAGCAGTCGGCGCAGGGCGTCGGTCTGCGGTTCGCAGTCGTCGTGCAGCAGCCAGAGCCACTCGACCGGCTGGGTCTCGCGCGGTCCGCCGCGGCCGAGGTCGTCCTCGGCGCCGAGCGGGTCGCCGAAGTCGTCCCAGCCGCCGGTGACCGGGTCGTAGCCGGACGGGTCGAGGCTGTAGGAGAGGTCTTCGGGGCGCAGCGGCGCCGAGTTGAAGACGGCTTCGCCGACGGCGCGGCCGAAGCCGACCCGGCGGCCGAGGATCTGCGGGCCGCTCTCCGGCAGCCAGTCGCCGAGGGTGTCGGCGAGCAGTTGCGGGGAGGTGTCGGTGGAGCCGGTGTCCACCGCGAGGATGCGCTGCACCTGCCGGTCCTGGCCGAGCAGACCCGCGAGCGCCTGGGGCAGCCAGCGGGCGCCGTCGTGCGAAACGATCACCGCGGTGACCAGATGGCGCGGGTAGGCGGGCGGCCTGGCAGCGGAGAAGCCGCTCTGGTGGCTGTAAACAGTCATCGGGTGCGCGGACCACCGGTTCGGGTTTGACGGCAGATGACGCACCACACTAACGGCTCCGGGTGGCCGGGTTGTCCCGGGTGTGTGTGAAGAGACGGTGCAGCGGGTATCGCGGCGGCCCCCGCCGGTGTGCGGCGAAGCGAAAGCGCCCCACCTCGGGGAGGTGGGGCGCCGGCACCGGACGTGCTCCGCGGGGATGTCCCGCGCGGTCCGCGGGGATGCTCAGACCGCGCTCTTCTTGAGGCGTCGGCGCTCCCGCTCGGAGAGCCCGCCCCAGATGCCGAACCGCTCGTCGTTGGCGAGCGCGTACTCGAGGCACTCGGCCCGGACCTCACACGCCAGGCAGACCTTCTTGGCCTCCCGGGTGGACCCGCCCTTCTCGGGGAAGAACGACTCGGGGTCGGTCTGGGCGCACAGCGCCCGCTCCTGCCAGCCGAGTTCCTCTTCGTCTTCCTCGATGCCCTCACCGATCAACAGCTCAAAGAGCTCGCTCATTCTGGCGCGCCTCCTCTGCCCCTCTTGGCGTCCCCGTGGTGTTGCCGTTGCCGGTGCGGCGGAACGACACGAGAGAAATTACAGTTGCGTCACTCTGGCCCAGTCAAGCCGAGGTCTGGTATTGGGCCAAGGATTCACTCCCCGGAACCAAGCCACTACGAATAGTGTACATATCCGGACAACCCGGACATCCTGCCTGGTCCCTGACCTGCCGTCAGGCGGCGGCCTCATCGGGCCCGGCGATCTCACGGCCTGCCTTCCCGGCGATCTTCACATCGAAACATAGAGGGTGATTTATCACCCCATCCGGTGGTTCAGGCCAGGTCTGCCCCGATTGTCCTCACCTGCGCCTTGACACCGACGGCCCAGGTGCGGTCTGCTTGCCCGCATGTCACAGTTCGCCGCCCCGTCGCGCCGCCAGGCGCTCCTCGGTGCTGCCGCGAACTCCTCGTGTTGTCGCCGCTGTCTCCGCTGTATCTAGGCGCACGCGTCCCACCGCGCGCCGCCCCGGAACAGAGGCCGACCGCGCGACAGTCCCCCCTGATCGCTCTCGCGGAATCGGCTGATCCCAGCCCGAAGCCGAACCCGAGGACGACACCGCCGTGCGAATGCCCCGCCTCCGCAAGCGCAACCGCGACCGCAAGCTCCACCACTCCCCCGCGACCGACTCCGTCGCCGGCAACCCCGTGGCCGCCCGGCCCCGTTGGACCGACGGCCTGAGCGACGTCTCCATCGCCGGCGACCCGCTCGCCTTCCCGCACCTGGCCCGCACCGACCTGCCCGCGCACCCCACCACGGTGGCCGGCTACGCCCGGCTGGTCCGGGAGATCGCCGCCGACCGCGCCCGCTGGGAGCCGCTGGTCCGCTACGACCCGCTGACCCGCTGGTACGCCCGGCTGGAGACCGGCCCCGGCTACGAGGTCTGGCTGCTCAGCTGGGTGCCCGGCCAGGGCAGCGGCCTCCACGACCACGGCCGGTCCTCCGGCGTGATGACGGTCCTTCAGGGCGAACTGACCGAACGCTCGCTGACCGCCGGCGGCGAGGGCTCGCGCGTGCTCGCCCCCGGCGGCCTTCGGGTGTTCTCTCCGGGCTACCTCCACGACATGGTCAACGCAGCACTGGAGCCCGCGGTTTCACTCCACCTGTACACGCCCGGTCTGGTCGAGATGAACCAGTACCCGGCCCCGACCGGGCGGCGGCAGCTCCAGGAGTCGTAGCGCTGGCAGGATGAGGCCATGCGAATGACGGCACTGGCAGGTGGAATCGGTGGGGCGCGGTTTCTGCGCGGCTTGCGGGCGGCGGTCGATCCCGGTGACGAGATCACCGTGGTGGGGAACACCGGCGACGACATCCACCTGTTCGGTTTGAAGGTCTGTCCGGACCTGGACACCGTGATGTACACCCTCGGCGGCGGGATCCACGAGGAGCAGGGCTGGGGCCGGGCGGACGAGACCTGGTCGGTCAAGGACGAGATGAAGGCGTACGGCGTCGGGCCCGAGTGGTTCGGGCTCGGCGACCGGGACTTCGCCACCCACATCGTCCGCAGCCAGATGCTCGCCGCCGGCTACCCGTTGAGCGCCGTCACCGAGGCGCTCTGCGTGCGCTGGCAGCCCGGGGTGCGGCTGCTGCCGATGAGCGACGACCGGGTGGAGACCCACGTCCGGATCACCGACGCCGACGGGCCGCGGGTGGTGCACTTCCAGGAGTACTGGGTGCGGCTGCACGCGGCGGTGCCCGCCGAGGCGATCATCCCGGTCGGCGCGGAGAGCGCCAAGCCCGCCCCCGGCGTGCTGGAGGCGATCGCCGAGGCCGACGTGGTCATCCTGCCGCCGTCCAACCCGGTGGTCTCGATCGGCACCATCCTCGCCGTGCCCGGCATCCGCGAGGCCCTCGCCGCCACCCCCGCCCCGGTGGTCGGCCTCTCCCCCATCGTCGGCGGCGCCCCGGTCCGCGGCATGGCCGACAAGGTGCTGGCTGCGGTCGGCGTGGAGACCAGCGCCCTCGCGGTCGCCCGCCACTACGGCGCCCGCACGGCCGGCGGCCTGCTGGACGGCTGGCTGGTCGACACCTCGGACGCCGGCGCCGTCGCCGAGGTGGAGGCCGCCGGCATCGCCTGCCGCGCCGTGCCGCTGCTGATGCGCGACGTCGACGCGAGCGCCGAGATGGCGCGCGCGGCACTCGAGTTGGCCGCGGCGGTGCGCAAGTGAGCACCGAGCTGACGGTCGTTCCGGTCGACGGGCTGCCGGAGGTCGAGCCCGGCGCGGACCTCGCGGAACTCCTCGCCAAGGCGGGCGAGTACCAGGACGGCGACATCCTGGTGGTCACCTCGAAGATCGTCAGCAAGGCCGAGGGCCGGGTGCTGCACGGCGTCGACCGGGACGCCGCGATCGACGCCGAGACGGTCCGGCTGGTGGCCCGCCGCGGCCGGGCCCGGATCGTGGAGAACCGCAACGGCCTGGTGATGGCCGCCGCCGGGGTCGACGCCTCCAACACCGCGCCGGGCACCCTGCTGCTACTGCCCGAGGACCCGGACGCCTCGGCCCGCCGACTCCGCGCCCGCCTGCAGGAGTTGACCGGCCGACGGCTCGCGGTCGTGATCAGCGACACCTTCGGGCGCCCCTGGCGCAACGGCCTCACCGACGTGGCGATCGGCGCCGCCGGCCTCCCCGTCCTGGACGACCACCGCGGCCGCACCGACAGCCACGGCAACGAACTGGTCCTCACCGTCACCGCCACCGCCGACGAACTCGCCGCCGCCGCCGACCTGGTGAAGGGCAAGGCCACCGGCGTCCCGGTCGCCGTGATCCGCGGCCTGCCGCACCTGGTCACCGCCGAGGACGGCGACGGCACCCGCCCGCTGATCCGGCCCGCCGCGGACGACATGTTCCGCCTCGGCACCTCCGAGGCCGTCCGCGAGGCGGTCACGCTGCGGCGCACCGTCCGCCACTTCACCGCCGAACCGGTGGACCCCGACGCCGTCCGCCGCGCGGTCGCCGCCGCCGTCACCGCCCCCGCCCCGCACCACACCACCCCCTGGCGGTTCGTCCACCTGGAGTCCCCCGACCTCCGCACCCGCCTGCTGGACGCCATGCTCGACGCCTGGCGGCGCGACCTGCGCGAACTCGACGGCTGGTCCGCGGAACGGATCGCCCGGCGCACCGCCCGCGGCGAGGTGCTGCGCGCCGCCCCCACCCTGGTCATCCCCTGCCTGGTGATGGACGGCTCGCACGCCTACCCCGACAGTCGGCGCGCCGGCGCGGAACGCGAGATGTTCACCGTCGCGATCGGCGCCGCCGTCCAGAACCTCCTGGTCACCCTCACCGGCGAGGGCTACGGCTCCGCATGGGTCTCCTCCACGATGTTCTGCCGCGACACCGTCCGCGACGTCCTCTCCCTCCCCCCGCACTGGGACCCCATGGGCGCCATCGCCATCGGCCGCCCGGCGGACGCCCCGAAGGAACGTCAGCCACGGGACCCGGATGACTTTCTGACGGTCCTGTAGTTGCACCACCAGGGGCCCGGGTCGCTGGCGAAGCCAGGGGCCCGGGGAACGGCGGGGGTGTGTGGCGGTCGGGGTTCCGGGGCGCTGCGAGGTCTGGGCGCATGGAGGTCTCCAAGGCCCCCAGCCGGACTGAGACCGCCAGGCACTCGCCTCGCCGTTCCCCGAGCCCCTGAAAAACAACCCCGTTACCGCCCCCGGTGGTCGTTCGGGGTGAGGCGGGGGCCGTACTTCGGGGGGCGGGCGCCCGTGAGGGGGAGGATGCGGCAGAGGCGGTGGCGGTGGGGGCGGTAGGGCTCCAGCAGCGTGAGCATCTGGGCGTCGTCGCTCCGGGGCCGTCCGGCGAGGGCCCAGCCGACGATGTTGGGGAGGTGGAAGTCGCCGACGGAGACCGCGTCGGCGTCACCGTTGGAGCGCTGCAGGGTCTCCGCGGCGGTCCAGACGCCGATGCCGGGGACGGCGGTGAGGCGGGCGAAGGCTTCGGCGGAGGGCATTGCGGAGGCTTCTTCGAGGCGCGCGGCCAGCCGCGTCGCGCGGACCACGGTGGCCGAGCGCTTGGGGTCGACACCGGCCTTGTGCCATTCCCAGCTGGGGATCAGGGACCACTCGCGGGCGCTCGGCGCCACTCGCATGCCGAGGTCCGCCGCGGGCCCGGGCGCGGGGGTGCCGTAGTCGCGGAGCAGGGTGCGCCAGGCGCGGTAGGCCTCGCCGGTGGTGACCTTCTGTTCGAGGATGGCGGGAACCAGCGACTCCATGACCAGGCCGGTGCGGGTCAACCGCAGTCCGGGGCAGGAGCGTTGGGCTTCGCGCAGCGGGCCGGGCGGCAGCACCAAGCCGGCCGGGTCGTCGTCCGCGCCGAGCAGCGCGGGGAGGCGGTCCAGCAGCCAGCCGGCGCCGGGGCCCCAGGCGGTGCCGGTGAGGGTGTCGGAGGAGGGGGTCAGGCGGAGGGTGCCGGGGCCGTCGGGGGTGCGGGAGGCGCGCCAGTAGGAGTGGTCGGGGGTGCGCCGGAACGCGGGGTCGCCGGTGCCGCGTTGCAGGGGGAAGAGGGTGCGGCCGAGGTCGAGCGGGTAGCCGGGGCGCCACTGCCGGGTTTCGGGGGCCTCTGCGGACATCGCGGCGTTCCTCGGGGCGCGGGTCGGGACCTTGCGAGCCTAACGCGCCGCGATGGCGCGGCAGGGCCGGGCACCCTCCCGTCGAGGTGGGGGCAGGCCTTAGGCTGGACCGCACCATGACTGCGACTGCGCCTTTCGCTGCCGACGCCCGCACGCCCGCCGAGCTGCTGCACGCCTACCTGCGCGCCGGGGCCGATGCCGATCCGTCCCGCCCTCTGGTGACCTTCTACGACGACTCGACCGGTGAACGGGTGGAGTTGTCGGCGAAGACCTTCGACAACTGGGTGGCGAAGACCGCCAACCTGTTGCAGGACGAGTTGAACGCCGCCCCGGAGGACCGGGCCGCACTGCTGCTGCCCGCGCACTGGCAGAGCGCCGTGTGGCTGGTGGCCTGCTGGTCGGTCGGCGTGGTGGCCGTACCGGGCGGTGACCCGGCCGACGCCGACCTGGTGGTGTCGGGTCCGGACGGACTCGCGGCGGCGCAGGAGTGCGCCGGGGAGCGGGTGGCGCTGGCGCTGCGCCCGCTGGGCGGGCGGTTCCCGCAGCGGCCGGACGGGTTCCTGGACTACGCGGCGGAGGTGCCGGGGCAGGGCGACCGGTTCGCCCCGTACTCGCCGGTGGACCCGCAGGCGGCGGCGCTGGAGACCGCGGTGGACGGCCTGGCACTGAAGCTGACGGGTGAGCAGGCGGTGGCGCTGGCCCGCGAGGGTGCGGCGCGGCTCGGCCTGGACAGCGGCAGCCGGGTGCTGTCGACGCTGTCGTACGACGACTGGGCGGGGCTGGAGGCGGGGCTGCTGGCGCCGCTGGCGGCGGGCGCCTCGGTGGTGCTGTGCCGGAACTCCGAGAAGTTGACGGATGATCAGTGGCAGCAGCGGATCGACTCCGAACGGGTGACTCTGCGTCTCGGCTGACTCCAGCGGCCCGCGGTGCCGGGTAGTGCTGGAGCGATGGAAGTGGGGAACGACGGCGGGTGCCGCTCGGTCCGGTGGACCGGGTGGGGCCCGCCGTTCCCGTTCCGGCCGGGGTCACACCGTGACGGGCATCACATCCCGCCCGGATCATGGCCCGGGCTCGTCTAGGGTGTCCGGGATGAACAGCGGACACCGGAACCGGGGCGACTCGGCGAACTCGATCCCGCCCGGAGTCGACCCCGCGGACCAGTGGGTGCGCGACCCGGAGACCGGCGAGTTCCGCCTCGACCTGACCGCGGGCGTGCCGAAGGCTGCCGAGCCGCAGCCGCGCGCGACGCGGGTCCGGGCCGCCGCGAACCCGGCCGGGGCCGGGGCCAGTGCGGTGGGCGGCCGGGCCGCCCGGCGGCGCGGGGCGAAGGGCGGGCGCGGCGGGAAGGCGAAGCGCGGCCGGCGGGCGCTGAAGTGGACCGCGGGCGCGACCGGCCTGGTGCTGGTGGCGGGCTGTGGCGGCGCGTTCTACGCGTACCAGCACTTCAACCGGAACATCGCCTCGGTGAAGGTCCAGATCGGCGACGAGGCGGAGCGCCCGAAGGCCGCCGGCGACGCGATGAACATCCTGGTGATCGGCACCGACAGCCGCGTCGGCCTGGGCCGGGAGTACGGCGACGAGGGCTCGACCGGCCACGCCGACACCACGCTGCTGTTCCACGTCTCGAAGGACCGCTCCAACGCGACGGTGATGTCGATCCCGCGCGACCTGATGGTGCCGATCCCGGAGTGCCAGACCGGCGACAAGAAGATCCCCGGCTCGGCGCGGGCGATGTTCAACACCAGCCTGGGGCAGGACGGCCGCGACCCGGGCTGCACCTGGAAGACCGTGGAGAAGCTGACCGGGATCCGGGTCGACCACTTCATGATGGTCAACTTCGAGGCGGTGAAGACGCTTTCGACCGCGGTCGGCGGTGTCGAGGTGTGCGCCGCGAAGGAGATCAACGACCCGGACTCGCACCTGAAGATGTCGGCGGGCCGGCACGTGGTGCAGGGCGAGGAGGCGCTGGCCTTCGTCCGCACCCGCCACGCGGTGGGCCTGGGCGGCGACCTGACGCGGATTCCGCTGCAGCAGCAGTTCATCAGCTCGATGATCCGCAAGATGAAGAGCAGTGACACCCTGACCAGCCCGACCAAGCTGTGGAACCTGGCGGACGCCGCCACCAAGTCGCTCACCATCGACGACGGGATCGGCGGGGTCAACGGGCTGAAGGACCTGGCGCTGGACCTGTCCCGGGTGAACACCAAGAACATCACCTTCACCACGGTGCCGGTGCTGGACGACCCGGCCGACAACAACCGGCTGATCCTCAAGCCGGGCGACGCCCAGCAGTTGTTCGGGATGATCGCCGCCGACCGCTCGCTCACCACGGTCGAGCAGCCGGCGGGCGCCGCGCCGAGCACCCCGGAGGCGGCGCCGTCCTCCTCCGCGCCGGCCGCACCGGTGCCGCAGGTGGACGCGAAGAGCGTGAAGGTCACCGTGCGCAACGGCAGCGGGGCGTCCGGGCAGGCCGGCAAGGCCGTCACCGCGCTGCAGGGCAAGGGCTTCGCGCTGGCCGCGACGGGCAGCAACGCCGATGCCGCGGCGGCCACGTCGGTCTCCTACCCGGCCGGGAAGGCGGACCAGGCGGCGGCGGTGGCCGCGGCCCTCGGGCTGCCCGCGACGGCGGTGCAGCAGAGCGCCAAGCTGGGTGCCAAGGACGGCCTGCTGGTGGTGCTGGGCGCCGACTACGCGAACGGGACCGCCGGGCAGCCCTCGGCCGTCCCGACCGAGGCCCCCAAGGACCTGCAGCGGGTGCAGGCCGACGACACCGCCGTCTGCGCCAAGTAGCCGGCGGTCCGGCCGCTCAGCCGAGTTCGGCGTCCGGGACGAGGCGGCCCGCGGTCTCGGTGTAGCGCTCGCCGGTGCGCGGGCAGCGCCAGGCGTCCGGGCCGGCCGGCTCCAGCGGTTCGCCCGCCCGGCCGACCCACTTGATCCGGCGCGCGGGCACCCCGGCGACCAGGGCGAAGTCCGGGACGTCCCGGTGCACCACCGCACCGGCCGCGACCAGCGCCCAGCGGCCCACCGTCACCCCGGCGACCAGCACCGCCCGGCCGCCGATCGAGCAGCCCTGACGGAGCGTCACCCCACGGGCGTGCCAGTCGTCGCCGCGCTTCAGTTTGCCGTCCGGGTCGACCGAGCGCGGGTACAGGTCGTTGGTGAGCACCGCCGCCGGGCCGACGAAGACGCCGTCCTCCAGCACCGCGGGCTCGTACACCAGCGCGTGGTTCTGCAGCTTGACGCGGTCGCCGATCCGCACCCCCGGGCCGACGTAGGCGCCGCGGCCGATGATGCACTCGGCGCCGATCTCGGCGTCCTCGCGGACCTGGGCGAGGTGCCAGACGGTGCTGCCGGAGCCGATCACCGCCCGCGGGTCGACGTCCGCGGTGGCCTCGATCCGGGCGGGCTGGGGCAGGGGGGCGCTGGTCATGGCCGGACCCTAGCGCGGGCGGACGGCCCCCGTCCGGTGTTCCGGGGACCGTCCCTGACGACCGCTCAGGCCGTGACGGGGTCGATCGGCGCCGGGGGCTTGCTGTCGATCACCCGGCGGGCCAGCCGGCGCGGGGAGGTGAGGAAGCCGAAGCCCCAGCTGAGGTGCATGGTGGCCAGTGCCACCGGCAGCAGCAGCCGGGCCCGCCCGGACAGGCCGCGGCCCTCGACCAGGCTGCCGCCGAAGATCGCCAGCAGGTAGGCGGAGGGCAGCAGCAGGAAGAGCGGGCTGAGCAGGCCGAGCAGCAGGCCGCCGAGCACGCCGCAGAACGCGGCCGGCGGGGCCAGGTAGCGCAGGTTGACCGAGCCGCGGTGGTAGCGGGTCACCACCCGGCGCCAGCGGCCGTAGTCCTTGTACTGCTTGGCCAGCGCGCGCAGGCTCGGGCGCGGCCGGTAGGTCACCCGCAGCTGCGGGGTGAACCAGACCAGGCCGCCGTTCTGCCGGATCCGGTAGTTCAGCTCCCAGTCCTGGGCGCGGATGAACTCCTCGTTGTAGCCGCCCTGTTCGGCCAGCACCTCGCGGCGGAACGCGCCCAGGTAGACGGTGTCGGCCGGGCCGGCCAGGCCGCCGGTGTGGAACGCCGCGTTGCCGACGCCGATCTTGGAGGTCATCGCGGCGGCCACCGCGCGCTCCCACTCGGTCTCGCCCTCGGCGTGCATGATGCCGCCGACGTTGGCCGCGCCCATCTCCTCCAGCAGCCGGACCGCGGTGGTGATGTAGCCCGGGGTGAGCAGGCCGTGCCCGTCCACCCGCACCACGATCGGGTGGCGGCTGGCCCGGATCGCCGCGTTCAACCCCGCCGGGGTGCGGCCCGTCGGGTTCGGGACGGTGCGCACCCGGGGGTCCTCGGCGACCAGTTCGGCGGCGATCCGGTCGGTCTCGTCGGTGGACGGACCGAGCGCGATCACCACCTCCAACTCGCCGCCGTACTCCTGTTCCAGGATTCGGCGGACGGCGGTGCGGAGGTGACGTTCCTCGTTGAGCACCGGCATGATCACGGAGACCGCCGGCAGCTCCTCAGCAGCCTTGGTGTTCATCGTGCCCGAGCGTACCGGCGCGGCCCGCCCCTTGTCAGACGGGGTCGGCACCCGTTCGGCGCGCCGACCGGGCGACCGCGGCCCGCCCGCCTACCATCCGGAAGATGCCCACCCAGCACCCGTCCGACCGCCTGTCCGCACCACCCCGGCCGCGGACGCCGGACCGGCGGGGTTCGCAGGCGAAGGGCCGCCGCTGGGGCCGGTGGGCGGCGGGCACCGTCTCGTTCTCCATCCTGGCCACCTCGTGCGCCGGCTGGGCGGTGCTGCACGGCGTCGGCTCCTCGATCGGCCGGGTCGACGCGATCGGCGGCGGTTCGGACCGCCCGGCCGACGACGGTGCCACCACCTTCCTGGTGGTCGGAACGGACGACCGGGAGGGCATCCCCGAGGCCACCCTCAAGGACGTGCTGCACGCCGGCGGGGAGTCCTGCCACTGCACCGACACCATGATGATCGTCCAGCTCTCCGCCGACCGCGGCCGGGCCACCGTGGTCTCCATCCCCCGCGACTCCTACGTCGACATCCCCGCGCACCAGGACCAGGCCACCGGCAGGCAGGTCCCGGCGGCCAAGGGGAAGATCAACGCCGCCTACGGGATGGGCGGGGCGCCGCTCGCCGTGCGCACCGTCGAGCAGAACACCGGCCTGCGGATCGACCACTACGTCCAGGTGAACTTCCTCGCCTTCGTCTCCACCGTGGACGCGCTCGGCGGCGTCTCGGTCTGCACTCCCAAGCCGCTCAAGGACGACTACTCGGGCCTCGACCTGCCCGCCGGCACCACCCGCCTCGACGGCGCGGGCGCCCTGCGCTACGTCCGGGCCCGGCACGTCGACGGCTCGGCGGACCTAGGCCGGATGCACCGCCAGCAGAAGTTCATCGCCCAGCTGCTGCACCAGGCCGGCTCCGGCGACACCCTGCTCAACCCGGCCAAGCTCACCGGCGTGCTGGACACCGTGCTCCGCTCGGTCAAGGTCGACAAGGACCTGGGCAACGCCGAACTCCTCGACTTCGCCACCCGGTTGAAGGACCTCTCGGCGGCCAACGCGGACTTCACGACGGTCCCGCTCGCCGACCTGGACCACCAGGTGCCGGGGTGGGGGTCGACGGTGCGGTGGGACGAGAAGGGCGCCAAGGCGCTGTTCGACGCGGTGCGGGGCGGGCGACCGCTCACGGCGGCCGCTCCTTCCCCGGCCGTCACGGCCGCCGCGGTTGCCGGAACGATTCCTCCGGGGGAGGTCCGGGTCCAGGTGCTGAACGGCGCGGGCGTCCAGGGGCTCGGCTTCCGGGTCGACGCCGACCTCCGCAAGGCCGGCTTCGCCACCACCGGCACCCCGTCCAACGCCCCCGGCGGCGGGGCGGCCGCCGCGCGGACCGTGATCCGGTACGACCCGCGGTGGGACGAGTCCGCGAAGACGCTGGCCGCGGCGCTTCCCGATGCCGAGCTGGTGGCCGCGCCGAACCTGGGCGCCACGTTCCAGGTCGTCGCGGGCACCGGCTACCACGGCCTCGCCGGCAGCAGCCCCTCCCCCGCCAGGCCCGCACCCGCGACGGCCGCCCCCGCCCCAGCGGTCACCGCGGAGACCGGCACCGAGATCACCTGTCCGTCCTGAGGGGCACGACCCCGAGGCGCCTGCCGCGGCCGTCCTACCCGCCGATGGCGTACCTCCCCACCACGAAAGCCACGTAGCCCGCCAGCGCCAGCCGGTTGAGCAGCAAGGTCCCGCCCACGGCGTCGGCACCGAGCAGGATGCGGCGGCGGCATTCGAGGCTCCCGTTCATCCGCATTCACCCGCCGAAGGCGTACCTCCCCACCACAAAGGCCAGGTAGCCCACCAACGCCAGCCGGTTGAGCAGCAAGGTCCCACCGATGGCGTCGGCACCGAGCAGGGTGCGGGGGCGGCGTTCGGGGCGGTGGGTGAGGAGGGTGATGGTGCGGGCGGCGGCTGCGGGGCTGTAGGGGCCGCCGAGGTGGCTGTGGAGGGCTTGGCCGGGCCATGCGGTGAAGCCGAGTTGGCGGCTGTCGGTGGTCTGCAGGGTGAAGCGTCCGCGGTGGACGGCGGCGGCGGTGAGGTGCTGCCAGGGGATGCGGTGGACGGTGAGCGCCCCGGCCAGGGCGATGCCGTCGCGGTCGACGGCGAGCTGCCAGCCGAACGCGCCGGTGGCGGCGACCACCAGGGGGGACAGCAGCAGCGGCTTCACCAGGCCGTCCAGCAGCCCGTCCGTGCCCAGCAGGGTGACCGCCGCACCGAGCAGCAGCGCGGCCAGCGGTCCCGCCGGCCGGCGCAGCGCCGCGGGCATGCCGTGGACCTGGGTCGGTTCGGGCGGCCCGTCCGTCTCGGGGTCCTGCTCCAGCATCCGGGCGGCGAGCGCGGGGACGGCGAGGTGCTCCTCGCGGTAGCGGCGCTTGCGGTGGCGCAGCCGGGAGGTGGCGGGGTAGTCGACGGAGAGTCCGGCGTGCCAGGCGGCGTACGGCTCCGGCGGGGCGTAGACGAGGAGTTGGCGGTGTCCGGCGTCGGGGCCGTGGTAGAGCAGGGCGTCGACCGGGCGGTCGGCGAGGGCGAGGGCGTGGGCGGCTTCGGCGGGGGTGCGGGCGTCGGGTTCCTCGCCGGGCTGCGGGCCGGGGAGCCACTCGGCGGGGCCGTCCTCGTCCTCGGGGGCGAAGTGGGCGGTGCCGCGGGCGGGCAGCCGCCACAGGCCGGGTTCGCGGTCTCCGCCGTCGACGGGGTGGACCATCAGGTGGCCGCCGCCGTCGGGGCGGACCCGGACGCGCAGTGCGGGGGCGCGGTCGGCGGGGGCGCGGCGGGAGCGGTCGGTGCGGTGGGCGGAGCCGAGCAGCAGGGCGGCGGCCGCGCCGCCGGCGCCGGCGGCGAGCCACCAGGGGGTGGGGTCGTACGGGTCGCCGGCCACCCGGGTCCAGCCGGTGTCGTCGGCGAGCAGGGCGATCCGATCGCCGACGGCCGGGGTCCAGTCCCACCAGATGTCCACGGTGGTGGTGAACCGCTGTCCGCCGCTGGGGAGTTGGTAGTCGACGGTGGCGCTGAGCCCGTCGTCGTGGACGGCCCGGACGGTGGCTCGGACCTCGTCGGCGGTGGCGGAGCGGGTGTCGCTGTCGTGCATCCGGTACAGGCCGGTGCCGAGGGCGAGGACGGCGAGCAGGCCGAGCACGGCGGCGAGGGTGCGCCGGGCGGTCGGGCGGCCGGCCGGGCCGAGCGGGGCTTCCTGGTCGAGCAGGGTCCACGGGTAGGGCACCGGCGGGCCCATCAGCGCGGCGAGCTGGGTGCGGGCGCGGCGGCGGCCGGCGGCGACCCGGTGCAGTGCGGCCGCGACCGCCAGGTGCGCGCCGGTGACGGCGAGGCGGACGGCGGTGCCGGGCAGCGCGTCGGGCAGGAACCACAGCAGCAGGCCGACCACGGCGGGGACCAGCGCGCTGCCGCGTGGCCGGGCCAGCAGCACCAGCGCCTCGACCAGCACCAGCGCCACGGCGACCGTCTCGCCGAGCGACACCGCGCAGGCGTCCAGCACGTCGCAGCTGCGCGGCAGCGGGTCGTCGGCCGCCGCCGCGAGCACGAACGTTCCGCCAGGCAGCAGGGCCAGCCATCTGCTCTCCAGCCGCCGCCACACCCGGGCGGCCCGCCACTGGTCGGCGGCGGCCAGGGTGAGTCCGGGCGCGGCGGGCAGCGGTGGTGACGCCATGTCTGACATGCCCCGAATTCTCGCAGCCCGGCGGCGGGGGCCGTCGACGAACGGGCCCGCCCGGGGCCTTGGGGGCTCCGGGCGGGCTCGGTGGGCGGATTGACGGGGCGTCAGTCGGTGGCGATGGCCGCCAGGATGTTCATCCGGGCGGCGCGGAACGCCGGGATGAGGGCGGCGATCAGGCCGATGACCACGGAGCCGACCAGGATGGAGCCGATGGTGCCGGTGGGGATGGCCAGGTCGGTGAGGCCGAAGTCGGCGAGGACCGAGCGGGCGGTGATGCCCCAGGCCAGGCCGAGGGCGGTGCCGACGACGGCGCCGAACAGGGCGATGACCACCGATTCGAGCCGGACCACGCGGCGCAGCTGGCGACGGGAGAGGCCGATGGCGCGCAGCAGGCCGATCTCGCGGGTGCGCTCGACGACCGACAGGGCCAGGGTGTTGACCACGCCGAGGACGGCGACCACGATCGTCAGGCCGAGCAGGCCGTAGACCATGTACAGCAGCTGGTTGACGCTGGACTTGATCATGTCCTTGTAGCCGGCCTGGTCCTTGATGCTGAGCTGCGGGTAGGCCTCCAGGGACTTCTGCAGGTCGGCGAGGACGGCGGCCTTGTCGGAGCCGGCCGCGGCGGTGAGGTACAGCCCGGCGTCGGGCGGGAGTTGGCCGCCGAGGGCGGTGGAGAGGGTGCCGGTGCCGACGATCAGGGCGCCGTCGAACAGTCCGCCGGTCTTCCGGATGCTGGCGACCTTGAGCGGCTGGGTGCGGCCCTGGCCGTAGTCGGCGGTGATCCGGTCGCCGAGCGCGAGCTTGCGCTCCTCGGCGAACTTCTGGTCGATCGAGACGCCGCCGTCGGCCAGTGCGTCCTCCATCCGGCCGGCGGTGAGGACGACCCGGAAGTCGTGCGTGAAGCCGGGGTCGACGGCGGCCAGCGAGGTCAGCGTGCGCCCGCCGTCCGCGGTGGTGAGGGCGGCCGGGATGTTCCGCTGCTCGGTGATGTGGTCGATGCCCTTGGCGTGCTTGACCACGTCGACCGCAGCCGGGCTGAGGCCGGCCCGCTGGCCGTCGACCACGTAGTCGGCGCCGACGGTCTTGTCGATCTGCGCGGTGGCGGAGGTGACCATCGAGGAGGTGACCACCGAGGCGCCGACCACCACGGCGAGGCCGACCATCAGGGCGGCGGCGGTGGAGCCGGTGCGCCGCGGGTTGCGCATCACGTTCCGCTGGGCGAGCCGGCCGGCCGGGCCGAACAGCGCGGGCAGCAGGCCGCCGAGCAGGCGGATCAGGCCGGCGGCGAGCAGCGGGCCGAGGACCACCGCGCCGACCAGGGTGGTGAGCACGCCGAGGCCGATCAGCAGGCCGCCGGCGGAGGCGCTGCCGGCGGTGCCGGCCAGCACCAGGGCGGCGGCGCCGAGCCCGGTGATGAGGGTGCCGAGCACGGTGCGGATCCGGTTGGCCCGCGGCTCGGCCGGGGCGGCGTGGTCGAGCAGCGCGGCCATCGGCGTGATCTTGCCGGCCCGGCGGGCCGGGATGAAGGCGGCGAGCAGGGTGACCGGCACGCCGACCGCGTAGGAGACCACCGGGACCACCCAGTTGACCTCCAGCGCGGAGGCGTCCAGGTTCATGCCGGCGGCCTTCATCAGCTGGATCAGGGCGACCGCGAGGCCGAGGCCGGCGCCGATGCCGAGGGTGGAGCCGATGCCGCCGAGCAGCAGACCCTCCGTCAGCACCGAGCCGTTGACCTGGGCGCGGCTGCCGCCGATGGCGCGCAGCAGGCCGATCTCGCGGGTGCGCTGGGTGACCAGCATGGAGAAGGTGTTGAAGATCAGGAAGCCGCCGACGCCGGCCGAGAGCACCGCGAAGCCGAGCATCGCGTAGCTCATGAAGCCGAGGAAGGAGCCGACGTCCTTGTTGTTCTCGTCCTTCTGCTCGGCGGCGGTCTTGCCCTGGAAGCCGCTGCCGAGGTCGGCCAGTGCGGCGGTCTTCAGCTGCTCGTTGGTACGGCTGCCGTCACCGAACACCTCGACCGAGGTGAAGGCGGTGCTGCCGAGCAGGACGCGCTGGGCGGTGGGGGTGTCCAGGAAGGCCAGCGCCGCGCCGGGGTTGGTGGTGCGGAAGGTGGCGATGCCGGAGATGGTGAAGTCGTAGTTGCCGGTCTCGGTGATGATGCGGAGCTTCTTGCCGAGGCCGAGGCCGGACTTCTTGGCGGTGTCGGCGTCCAGCACGATCTGGTCGGAGCCCTGCGGGACGTGCCCGGAGGTGATGTCGACCGAGGTGCGCGGGGTGTCGGTCCAGTTGCCGGTGAGGGTGGGGGCGCCGCTGGTGGGGCCGACCACCTTGTTGGTGGCCGGGTCGACCAGGGTGGCGCTGGAGGTCATCACCTGGCCGAGCGCGGCCTTGACGCCGGGCTCGGCGGCCAGCTTGTCCCGGGTCTCCACCGGGATGGTGGGGATCTGGTCGGAGCCGCGGTGGTCGGCCAGTTCGTCGGCGGCCTTCTGCACCGACAGGTCGGAGGCGGTGGCGGCGAACAGGCGGTCGAAGGTGCCGGTGGCGGTGTTGTAGAAGACCAGGGTGCCGGCCACGAAGGCGACCGAGAGCACCACGGCGAGCAGGGAGAGCACTAGGCGCCACTTGTGGGCGAAGAAGCTCCGCAGCGAGGTCTTGAGCAGCATCGGATTCCGCTCCCGTCTCAGCTGGTGCGCTTGCCGTCGAAGCGGCGCATGCGCTCGAGGACGGAGTCGGCGGTCGGGTTGTGCATCTCGTCGACGAGCGCGCCGTCGGCCAGGAAGAGCACCCGGTCCGCGTACCCGGCGGCGCCCGGGTCGTGCGTCACCATCACGATGGTCTGGCCGAGTTCGTCGACCGAGCGGCGCAGGAAGGTGAGCACCTCGGCGCCGGACCGGGAGTCGAGGTTTCCGGTGGGCTCGTCACCGAAGATGATCTCGGGGCGGGCGGCCAGCGCGCGGGCCACCGCGACGCGCTGCTGCTGGCCGCCGGAGAGCTGGGAGGGGCGGTGCTTGAGGCGGCCGGCCAGGCCGACGGTGTCGATCACCTGCTCCAGCCAGGCCTGGTCGGGCTTGCGGCCGGCGATGTCCATCGGCAGCGTGATGTTCTCCAGCGCCGACAGGGTGGGCAGCAGGTTGAAGGCCTGGAAGATGAAGCCGATCTTGTCGCGGCGCAACCGGGTGAGCTGCTTGTCGCGCAGCCCGGTGATCTCGGTGTCGCCGATCCAGATCCGCCCCTCGGTGACGGTGTCGAGGCCGGCCAGACAGTGCATCAGGGTCGACTTGCCGGAGCCTGAAGGACCCATGATCGCGGTGAACCGGCCGCGCTCGATGTCCACGCTCACCGCGTCCAGGGCGGTGACCCTGGTCTCCCCCGCGCCGTACGCCTTGGTCACCAGTCGGGCCCGGGCGGCCGCGTCGGCCTGCCCGGTGATGTGTGAAGTGTGCGCGGCGCTCGCTGCCGTGGTCACTGGATTCTCCTCGTGATGGTGTCCACCCGTCGCCCCCAAGCCTTCCGGGCGCTCCCCCCGTGGCGGAATCCAGCAGGCATCCGTCTTCGGGGTGGTGCCAGCACCACCATCACGGGTGGGGCTGAGGGGATGGCTCCACGCTAGGGGCCCTCGCGCGCGCGGTCGTCCTCCACCGGTCGTAACCCGGTCACGGGGAAATGCTCCGGGGTCCGGGCCCTCCCCCCCTAGGGGTCCGCGCGGGCGGAGTGAGGGTCCGGACCCCGAGGCGGAGACCGTACGGTGACGGAACGTCAGGCGGTGGTGGCGAGTTCCGGGTGGCGGGCCAGCGCGGCGGCGAAGGCGTCCACCACCGGGGTGAGCAGGACGTCGGTCTCCCGCTCCAGTTCGGTGCCGCCGTCCTCGCGCACCAGGATGTGCCGGTCGAGCACGAACCAGCCCTGGGTGACGTGCTCGGCGCCCATCGAGGCGAGCACCGGCCGGAGCGCGTAGTCCACCGCCAGCACGTGCGCGGGGCTGCCGCCGGTGGCCAGCGGGAGCACCGTCTTGCCGCGCAGCGCGTACTGCGGGAGCAGGTCGAGCAGGACCTTCAGCAGCCCCGAGTAGGCGGCCTTGTAGACCGGGGTGCCGATCACCACCCCGTCGGCCCGCTCGAAGAGTTCGACGGCGCGGGCTATCGCGGGGTCGGAGACGTCCGCGGCCAGCAGTGCCTCGGCGGGCAGGGCGCGGGCGTCGAGCGGCAGCACCCGGTGGCCGTGCGCGGCGAGCCGGGCGTCGACGTGGCGCAGCAGCCGGGTGGTGCGGGAGGTCGCGGACGGGGAACCGGAGACGGACAGGATCACGGCCATGGAGTCACCTCGGGACGAACGGCACGGCGGTGCCGGAAGAAGGGGGTGGCGAGGGCGCGGGCTCGCCGGGGTGAGGCGCGGCGGTGGCGGTCAGCCGCGACACAGCGAGCAGGACACCCGGCCGTGGTCGACGTGCCGTCGACGGGTGAGGACCTCGCGCTGCTCCATGCGCGCCATCGAAGCACCCCCGGTTTCGGCCGGTCAAGGCGATCCCGCCTGGTGAGCCGCACGGCACATCCGCTCCGCCGGGACGGTCCGCACCCGTCCGGCGGGCGGTCCGGACGACATTCCGGTGAACAGTCCGCGGAAGCGTCCGCACCCTGCATCAAAACGGCCACAAGGGGCTCCGCGGGGGCCGGTGGATCACTGCGCGGCCCCGGCTTCGGGCATCCTTCCCCCATGAACACGTGGCAGGAGCGCCCGGGGGGCGGCTCGTACGGTCAGGACGACGCGGCACGGGGCCAGGGCGGCGCGCCCGCCGAGCCCCCGCTGCCGCCGTCGCTGAACCCGCGCGGCGCGGGCATCCCGCTGTCCCGCCCCGCGCAGCCCGCGTACGGTGCGCCGGCCGGTCAGCCGCCGTACCGCCAGGACGGCCCGGGCGGTACGCCGCCGTACGGCCAACAGCCGCCGCAGGGCCGGCCTCCGTTCGGGCAGCCGCCGGCCGGTCAGCCGCCGTTCGGCTCCGGGCCGGAGCCGGCCGGTGCGCCGGGGCCGGCGCCGAAGCGCCGCTCGCGGAAGAAGATCGCCGGGCTGGTGGCGCTCGGCCTGGTCGGGGCGCTGCTGGCGACCGGCATCGGGACGTACTTCTGGGCGGACGGCAAGCTCAACCACGAGAACGTGCTGGCCGACTACCAGGGCCGTCCGCCGGCGGGCAAGGGCACCAACTGGCTGATCGTCGGCTCGGACAGCCGCAACGGCCTGACCGACGCGCAGGAGGACCAACTGCACACCGGCTCGGCCGAGGGCAAGCGCAGCGACTCGATGATGATCCTGCACGTCGGCGACAACGGGAACACCCTGATGTCGATCCCGCGCGACTCCTGGGTGCAGATCCCGGCCCACCAGGACACCGCGGGCAGCGGCAAGACCGTGCCGGCCGCCACCCGGAAGATCAACGCGGCCTTCAACACCGGCGGCGGGCGGCTGCTGGTGCAGACCGTGGAGACCAACACCGGCCTGCGGATCGACCACTACGCGGAGATCGGGTTCGCGGGCTTCGTCGGCCTGGTGGACGCGGTCGGCGGCGTCGACATGTGCATCGACCAGCCGATCAAGGACAAGGACTCCGGCCTGGACCTGAAGGCCGGCTGCCAGACCCTGACCGGCTCGCAGTCGCTGGCCTTCGTCCGGCAGCGGCACCAGATGGCCGACCAGGACCTGGGCCGGATGCGCAACCAGCAGAAGTTCCTCGGCGCGCTGGCCAAGCAGGCGGCCTCGCCGGCCACCCTGCTCAACCCGTTCACCTTCTACCCGATGGCCTCGGCCGGCCTGGACACCCTGATCGTCGACGACGACGCCGGGCTGACCGACCTGGGCTCGATGTTCCTCGCCATGAAGGGCGTGACCGCCGGGAGCGGCAAGACCATCACGGTGCCGATCGGCAACCCGGACTTCCACACCCCGACCGGCGAGTCCGCGGTGAAGTGGGACCCGGCCAAGTCCAAGCTGGTGTTCGACGCCCTGAAGAACGACACGGCCGTTCCGGACACCAAGTAGCCCGCAGCGGGCGGGGGTTCGCCCGGAAGGAGGCGACCCCCGCCGAGATCCGGGCCGCGGTTACGGCAGGTTGCGGGCCATGACGATGCGCTGGACCTGGTTGGTGCCCTCGTAGATCTGGGTGATCTTGGCGTCGCGCATCATCCGCTCGACCGGGTAGTCGCGGGTGTAGCCGTAGCCGCCGAGCAGCTGCACCGCGTCGGTGGTGATCTCCATCGCCGCGTCGGAGGCGAAGCACTTCGCCGCCGCGCCGAAGAAGGTCAGGTCGGAGTCGGTGCGCTGGGACTTCGCGGCGGCCGCGTAGGTGAGCTGCCGGGCGGCCTCCAGCTTCATCGCCATGTCGGCGAGCATGAACTGGACGCCCTGGAACTCGGCGATCGCCTTGCCGAACTGCTTGCGCTCCTTGACGTAGCCCTTGGCGTAGTCGAGCGCGCCCTGCGCGATGCCGATCGCCTGCGCGGCGATCGTGACGCGGGTGTGGTCGAGGGTCTTCATCGCGGTGGCGAAGCCGGTGCCCTCGGCGCCGATCATCCGGTCGGCCGGGATGCGGACGTTGTCGAAGTACACCTCACGGGTGGGCGAGCCCTTGACGCCGAGCTTCTTCTCGGGGGCACCGAACGACAGGCCCTCGTCGCCCTTCTCCACCACGAAGGCCGAGATGCCCTTGGAGCGCAGCTCCGGGTCGGTGACGGCCATGACGGTGTAGAACTCGGAGAACCCGGCGTTGGTGATCCAGCGCTTGACGCCGTTCAGCACCCAGAAGTCGCCGTCGCGCACCGCGCGGGTCTTCATCCCCGCCGCGTCGGAGCCGGCCTCCGGCTCGGACAGGCAGTAGGAGAACATGCCCTCGCCGCGGGCCAGCGCGCCCAGGTAACGGGTCTTCAGCTCCTCCGAGCCGGACAGCTGCACCGGCAGCGAACCCAGCTTGTTCACCGCCGGGATCAGCGAGGAGGTGGCGCACACCCGGGCCAGCTCCTCGATCACGATCACCGTCGCCAGCGCGTCCGCCCCCGCGCCGCCGTACTCCTCCGGCACGTGCACCGCGTGCAGGTCGTTGGCCCGCAGCGCCTCGAGTGCCTCGGTGGGGAAGCGCGCCTGCTCGTCCACGTCGGCCGCGAACGGGGCGATCTTCGCCTCCGCCAGTGAACGCACCGACTCCCGGAGCATCTCGTGCTCCTCGCTCAGCCGGTAGAGGTCGAAGTCCGCCCCGGAGTTGCCCGCCATGTGCCCGCCCCTCGGTTAGTTACCGTTAACTGGCGGTCATCCTATGATCGCGCGCGCCGCTCAGCGCACGCTGTCGCCCAACGTGTCGGCGGTGGTGCGGTGTTGGGCGAGGTAGTCGTCCATCTTGTCGTTCCGCATCGCCTCCCAGAGCAGGACCGCCGAGGAGTCGTCCATCAGCACCACCGACTGGCCGTCGACGGTGTCGAAGCCGCCGAACGGCGCGTTCATGAAGTGCACGCCGTCCGGGCGCACCGCGCGCAGGCTCCACGCCAGGTCGTAGAGGTCGGTGTTGGAGAGCCGGTCGTCCACGCTGACCACGTCGCCGACCGACTGCAGCAGGCCGGTCAGCCTGGCCGGGCTGGAGAGCGTGCCGGAGTTCATGGTCTGCAGCATCAGGGCGCGCAGGAAGTTCTGCTGCCGCTTGGTGCGGTCCAGGTCGCCGTTGGGCAGGCCGTGCCGCTCGCGGACGTACAGCAGGGCCTCGGCGCCGTCCATGTGGTGGGTGCCGGCCAGCCACTCGCGGGCGTCGCCCTTGGCCTCGATGGTGCGCGGGATGGTGATGTCCACGCCGCCGATCGCGTCGGTGAGGGCGCGGAAGCCGTTCCAGTCGATCACCGCGACGTGGTCGATGCGGATCTTGGTGAGGTCCTGGACGGTCTGCACCATCAGCGCCGGGCCGCCCCACGAGTAGGCGGCGTTGATCTTCGACTTCCCGTGGCCGGGGATCGGCACCAGGGTGTCGCGCGGGATCGAGACCACCGTGACCGACTTCCGGTCCGCCGAGATGTGCATCAGCATCATGGTGTCGCTGCGCTGCGCGCCGACCTGCCAGGCCGGGGCCTTGGCGTTCTGGCCGGTGGTGGGCTGGTCGGCCCGGGCGTCCAGGCCGACCAGCAGGAAGGTCTGCCCGGCGTGCGGGACCGGCGGCGGCTGGGCCGAGGCGGGGACGCTCGGGAAGGCGTTCGGGATCCGGGCCACCGAGGAGGCGTAGTGGTCGGCGGTCCACACCAGGAGGCCGAAGCCCGCGCCGAACAGCACCAGGAGCACCGCGAGCGTCCAGACCAGCAGCCGCCGACCGCGCCGGCGAGCACCGGTCGGCTCGGCCTCGACGGGGTCGTCCTCCGTACCGGGGTCGGCGTCGTCGTCGCGGTCGAAGATGCTCAACGGGCCGGGTTCCTGGTCGTCCTGGGCGGCCCGCTCCTCGGCAGTCATGCGCGCATTGTGAACCTTCCGCACAGGTCTTCGAGGAGAAACCGTGAAATCGCCGCCCCGAACGTTCCGCTGAGCACGGAAAATGGGGGATTCGGCGAGGGCGGCGGGGCGGCTACCATCAGTGCCTGCGGCCGTCGGCAACCAGAACGGCCCGTACCCGAAGGGAACGCACGTGGCTCCCCGCATCACGGTGATCGGCACCGGCTATCTGGGCGCGACGCACGCCGCCTGCATGGCCGAGCTCGGCTTCGAGGTCCTCGGACTGGACATCGACCGGGACAAGATCGCCGCGCTGGCCGCGGGCCGGGTGCCGATGTACGAGCCGGGCCTGTCCGAGCTGCTGGTCAAGCACGTCCCCGGCCACGAGGGCTCGTCCGGCCGGCTGCGCTTCACCGACTCGTGGGAGGAGGTCGCCGCCTTCGGCGACGTCCACTTCATCTGCGTCAACACCCCGCAGCGCAAGGGCGAGTTCGCCGCCGACATGAGCTACGTCGACGCCGCGGTGGAGTCGCTCGCCCCGCACCTGGACCGGCCCACCCTGGTGGTCGGCAAGTCCACCGTGCCGGTGGGCAGCGCCAGCCGGCTGGCGGAGAAGCTGGCCGCGCTCGCCCCGGCCGGTGCCGAGGCCGAGCTGGCCTGGAACCCGGAGTTCCTCCGCGAGGGCTTCGCGGTGGGCGACACCCTGCACCCGGACCGGCTGGTGGTCGGCGTGCGCTCCGCGCGCGCCGAGGAGCTGCTGCGCGCGGTGTACGCGACCCCGATCTCCGAGGGCGTGCCGTTCGTGGTCACCGACTTCCCGACCGCCGAGCTGGTGAAGGCCGCCGCCAACTCCTTCCTGGCCACCAAGATCTCCTTCATCAACGCGATGGCGGAGGTCTGCGAGAGCGCCGGCGCCGACGTGGTGCAGCTCAGCAAGGCGCTCTCCTACGACGAGCGGATCGGCGGCAAGTTCCTCAACGCCGGCCTCGGCTTCGGCGGCGGCTGCCTGCCCAAGGACATCCGGGCCTTCATGGCCCGGGCCGGGGAGCTGGGCGCCGACCAGGCGCTGACCTTCCTGCGCGAGGTCGACTCGATCAACATGCGGCGCCGCTCGCGGATGGTGGAGCTGGCCCGCGAGCAGTGCGGCGGCGGCTTCCTGGGCCGCCGGGTCGCGGTGCTGGGCGCGGCGTTCAAGCCGAACTCGGACGACATCCGGGACTCGCCGGCGCTGAACGTCGCCGGGCAGATACAGCTCCAGGGCGCCCAGGTGACGGTCTACGACCCGAAGGCGATGGACAACGCCCGCAAGATGTTCCCCAGCCTGTCCTACGCCGACACCGCGATGGAGGCCGTCCAGGGCGCCCACGTGGTGCTGCACCTGACGGAGTGGCAGGAGTTCCGCGAGCTCGACCCGGCCGAGGTCGGCGCGGTGGTCGCCGAGCGCCGACTGCTGGACGGCCGCAACGTGCTGGACGGCGAGCGCTGGCGCGCGGCCGGCTGGACCTACCGCGCGATGGGCCGCCCGTTCGCGGAATGACCGAAGGCGCCGCCCCGTTCTCCCCGGTATGAGCAACCACACCGTGGACTACGGGGACGACGCCGTCGTCCGGAAGATCCTCACCTCCTCCGGCGACACCTGGGCCGTGGTCGGCCTCTCCACGAACACCCGGCGGGCCGCGTACGGCGTGGCCCGGGTGTTGCAGAAGGCCGGCAAGCGGATCGTGCCGGTGCACCCGAAGGCCGAGGAGGTGCTCGGCGAGCAGGGCTACGCCTCGCTCGCCGAGATCCCGTTCCCGGTCGACGTGGTGGACGTGTTCGTCAACTCCGAGCTGGCCGGCGCGGTCGCCGACCAGGCGGTGGCGGTGGGCGCCAAGGCGGTCTGGTTCCAGCTCGACGTGATCGACGAGGCGGCCTGCGAGCGGACCCGCGCGGCCGGCCTCGACATGGTGATGGACCGCTGCCCGGCGATCGAGCTGCCGCTGCTGTGAGGCGGCGTCAGACCGTACGGACCGCCGCCGCCGTGACGCGACGTCAGACCGCGCGGACCGGGAAGGCGATGTCGCAGGCCGGGTCGTTCGGGGCGGCGGCCATGAAGTCGGTGAAGTACACCTCCCGGCCCGGCCCGGTCCGCTCGGCGCCCGCCGTCTCGGCCCACGCGCACACCGCGTCGTAGGCGCTGAGGATCTGCGGGTACTCCACCTGCGCCCTGGTGATCCGGGTGTACGCCTCGCGGTGGGCCGGCTCGACCCGGTGCTCGACCGTCACCTCGGCGGCGCGCGCCGGGTCGACCGGCACGCACACCTCCACCGGGCCGTCGCTGTCCTCGTTGACGTCGCCGTGGTAGACCACGAACGGCGCCCCCACCACGCCGCCGTACGCCTCGGCGGCCTCCGACAGTCGGCCGATCGCGCCGCCGATGAAGCCGTCCAGGTCCTTCGGGTAGGCGCGCCGGCGTTCGGTGAGCACCAGCTGCTCCGGCACCTCGCGCTGCTCGATCTCGAACATCTCGTTGATCCCTTCCAGTCCGCTGAGTTGGACGCGGAGGTGGTCGGCCAGCGTCCGCTGCGACGCGGTGCGCCGCTCGACGGCCGCCCAGTACGCGGCGACCCGCTCGGCCGCCTGCGGGCCCGGCAGGGCCAGCACCTCGGCGACCGTGGCGAGCGGCATGTCCAGGCCGCGCAGCCGGACGATCAGCCGCGCCGCGGCCAGCCGCCCGGCCCGGTAGTACCGGTAGCCGGTGTCCGGGTCGACCCGGTCCGGCGGCAGCAGTCCCTGCCGGTCGTACAGCCGCAGCGCCTTGGGCGACAGCAGACCCCGGCGGGCGAACTCGCCGATGGTGAGCAGCCGTTCCTCCTCCACGTCCTCGACCTTCGGCTCTGCCCCAGGGTCAAGGTCAAACGGCCCGGTCACGCCCCGTCCAACGCCTCGCGGGTGGCCAGCGAGGGGCCGCGCTGGGCCTGCAGGCGGCGGGCGGCGGACTCCGCCTCGCGCAACACCCGCACCGCGTTGTGCCAGGTGAGCTTGGCCAGGTCGGCCTCGGACCAGCCGCGGTGCAGCAGTTCGGCGATCAGGTTGGGGTAGCCGGCGACGTCGTCGAGGCCGTCCGGGGTGAAGGCGGTGCCGTCGAAGTCGCCGCCGATGCCCAGGTGGTCGATGCCGGCGACCTCGCGCATGTGGTCGAGGTGGTCGGCGACGGTCGCGGCGGTGGCCACCGGGCGCGGGTGGGCGGCCTCGTGGGCGCGCTGCACGGCCATCGCCTCGGGGGTGGTGTCCAGCGGGTGGAAGCCGTTGGCGCGCATGTTGGCGTCGGCGGCCAGGGTCCACTCGATCGCCGCGGGCAGGACGAACTTCGGCACGAAGGTGGCCATCGCCACGCCGCCGTTGTCGGCGAGCAGGGCGAGCACGTCGTCGGGGATGTTGCGCGGGTGGTCGCAGACCGCGCGGGCCGAGGAGTGCGAGAAGACCACCGGGGCGGCGGTGACCCGCAGGGCGTCGCGCATGGTGTCGGCCGAGACGTGCGAGAGGTCGACCAGCATGCCGAGCCGGTTCATCTCGCGGACCACCTCCTCGCCGAAGGCGCTCAGCCCGCCGTGCACCGGCCGGTCGGTGGCGGAGTCGGCCCAGGGCACGTTGGAGTTGTGGGTGAGCGTCAGGTAGCGGACGCCGAGCGTGTACAGCGCGCGCAGGGTGGCCAGCGAGGAGTTGATGGAGTGTCCGCCCTCGGCGCCCATCAGCGAGGCGATCCGCCCCTCGGCGCGGGCGGCCTCCAGGTCGTCGGCGGTGAGGGCCAGCCGCAGCCGGTCGCCGTGCCGTTCGGTCATCGCCCGGACGAAGTCGATCTGCTCCAGGGTGGCGCTGACCGCGCCGTCCCCGGCGAGTTCGGCCGGCACGAAGACCGACCAGAACTGCGCACCGACCCCGCCCGCCCGCAGGCGGCCGAAGTCGGTGTGCAGCCGGTGGCTCTGGTCGGCCGTCAGGTCGACGGCCTCCAGGTCGTAGCCGGCCTGGGCGCGCATCGCCCAGGGGAGGTCGTTGTGGCCGTCCACCACCGGGGCGGCGCGGAGGGCGGACCGGGCGCGGTCGAGCAGTTCGGGGGTCATGACCCCCGTTCTACTACTTGCCGAAGCCGAAGGAGTCGCTCCCCGCCACCTTGGCGCGCAGCTTGCGGCCCTTCTCGGTCGCCTGGGTGTTCAGGTCGGCCTGGAACTCGACCATCTTCTCGGCCAGTTCGGGGTCGAAGGCGGCGAGCATCCGGACCGCCAGCAGTCCCGCGTTGCGGGCGCCGGCCACCGACACGGTGGCCACCGGCACGCCCGCGGGCATCTGCACGATGGACAGCAGGCTGTCCATGCCGTCCAGGTAGCGCAGCGGCACCGGCACGCCGATCACCGGCAGCGGGGTGACGGAGGCCAGCATGCCGGGCAGGTGGGCGGCGCCGCCGGCCCCGGCGATGATCGCCTTCAGGCCGCGGCCGTGCGCCCGCTCGCCGTAGGACACCATCTCGCGCGGCATCCGGTGCGCGGAGACCACGTCGACCTCGTAGGGGATCTCGAACTCGTCGAGGGCCTGCGCGGCGGCCTCCATCACGGGCCAGTCGGAGTCGGAGCCCATCACGATGCCGACAAGAGGCTCAGTCATTCGGTGATCGTCCCTCGCAGGTAGGCGGCCGCGTGGCGGGCGCGCTCGCGGACGTCTTCGAGGTCGTCCCCGAAGACGTTGACGTGGCCGACCTTGCGGCCGGGCTTCACGTCCTTCCCGTACATGTGGATCCGCAGCCCGGGGTCGCGGGCCATGCAGTGCAGGAAGGCTCGGTACATGTCGGGGTAGTCGCCGCCGAGGACGTTGACCATCACGGTCCACCTGGCGCGCGGGCGGGGGTCGCCGAGCGGCAGGTCGAGGACGGCCCGCAGGTGGTTCTCGAACTGCGAGGTGACGGAGCCGTCCTGGGTCCAGTGGCCGGAGTTGTGCGGACGCATGGCCAGCTCGTTGACCAGGATCCGGCCGTCCCGGGTCTGGAACAGCTCGACCGCCAGGTGGCCGGTGATGTCGAGGTCCCCGGCGATCCGCAGCGCCAGCTGCTGGGCCTCGTCGGAGAGCGCCGGGTCCAGCTCGGGCGCGGGGGCGGTGACCTCGGCGCAGATGCCGTTCTCCTGGACGGACTCCACCACCGGGTAGGCGACCGCCTGCCCGCTGGGCGAGCGCACCACGTTGGCGGCCAGCTCGCGGACGAAGTCGACCTTCTCCTCGGCCAACACCGGCACGCCGGCCAGGAACGGCGCGGCCGCCGCGGCCTCGTCCGCGACCACCCAGACGCCCTTGCCGTCGTAGCCGCCGCGCACCGTCTTCAGCACGACGGGGTAGCCCTCCCCCTCCTCGGCGAACGCGGTGACGTCCGCCGGGTCGGCGACCAGCCGGTGCCGGGGGCAGGGCACGCCGATGGCGTCCAGCTTCGCCCGCATCACGCCCTTGTCCTGCGCGTTGACCAGCGCCTCCGGCCCGGGCCGGACGGCCACGCCCTCGGCCTGCAGGGCGCGCAGGTGCTCGGTGGGCACGTGCTCGTGGTCGAAGGTGACGACGTCGCAGTCGGCGGCGAAGGCGCGCAGCGTCTCGAGGTCGCGGTAGTCCCCGTACACGGTGGTGCCGACCACCTGCGCGGCGGACTCCTCGGGGGAGTCGGCGAGGAGTTTGAAGCGGATGCCCAGCGGGATGCCCGCCTGGTGCATCATGCGGGCGAGCTGCCCACCGCCGATGACTCCGACCACTGGAAAGTTCGCATTGCCCGCTACTGTCACGTGCTCCAGGATATCGGGGCCGGTCGGGGGCCTCGTACCGGCGTTTGCTCCAGGGGTGCGCCCCGGGCCGGGACGGAGCACTCAGGAAGTGCCGGTAGCCTGGTGGGCCGAGTCCCGCG
Organism: Kitasatospora sp. NPDC049285; assembly: GCF_040678815.1. NCBI lineage: Bacteria > Bacillati > Actinomycetota > Actinomycetes > Kitasatosporales > Streptomycetaceae > Kitasatospora > Kitasatospora sp. NPDC049285. The sequence continues at coordinate 45,105 of NZ_JBFAQR010000052.1, forward strand.
ACACCACTATCCGATCATGTGAGCAGACGGAGAGAGCCCGGATGACGAGCAGCACCGAAGCGCGCCCCTCGCTGGTCCAGCGGATGCGCGGTCTCTCCACCGAGGCACTCGGCTTCGCCCTGATCGGCGCCACCGGCGTGGTGGTCAACTTCGGTCTGTTCTGGTTCCTCACCAACGGCTTCGGCCTGGCGTCGCTGCGGTCGAACGTCGCGGCGACCCTGGTGGCGATCGCCACCAACTACCTCGGCTACCGCTACTGGCTCTACAAGGACCGCGACGCGGCCTCCCGCAAGCGCGAGATCACGCTCTTCCTGCTGTTCAGCGGCATCGGCATGCTGATCGAGACCGGCACCCTGGGCTTCACCCAGTACGTGCTCGGCCTGGACTCGCCGTTCGAGAAGCTCGGCGGCAAGGTCCTCGGCCTGGTGGTGGCCACCGTCTTCCGCTTCGTCTCCTACCGCACCTGGGTGTTCAAGGCGCTGCCGGAGCTGGAGGAGTCCGAGGCGGTCGAGCCCGAGCTGGCGCTCGCGGGCAAGTAGCGGCGCGTCAGTCGTCCGCGCGGGCGACGAAGAGCGCGAACACCGGCGGGCGCAGCGACAGCAGTTCGAGGCGTCCGCCGTCGGCTTCCGCGAGGTCGCGGGCGACGGCCAGTCCGATGCCGGTGGAGTTGCGGCCGCTGACGGCCCGTTCGAAGACCCGGTTGCCGAGTTCCCTGGGCACGCCCGCGCCCTCGTCCTGCACCTCGGCCACCACCGAGCTGCCGGAGCGCCGCACCCGCAGGGTGATGGTGCCGGCGCCGTGCATCAGCGAGTTCTCGATCAGGGTGGCCAGCACCTGGGAGACGGTGCCGGGGGTGCCGATCACCCGGGCGCCGCGCAGGCCCTCGATGACCAGCCGCCGTCCGCTGTCGCGCAGCGTCGGCGCCCACTCCTCGACCTGCTGCTTGACCACCTCGTCGAGCGGGAAGGTCACCGCGGTGGGGCTGTTGGGGTCGCGCTGGTTGGTGAGCAGGCGCTGGACGACGTCGGTGAGCCGCTCGACCTGCTGCAGGCCGATGGTGGCCTCCTCGCGGACGGTGGCCGGGTCCTCGGCGAGCGCGGTGATCTCCTCCAGCCGCATGGAGAGCGCGGTGAGCGGGGTGCGCAGCTGGTGCGAGGCGTCGGCGGCGAGCCGGCGTTCGGCGGTCAGCATCCGGGCGATCCGTTCGGCGCTGGTGTCCAGCACCTCGGCGATCCGGTCGAGTTCGGGCACCCCGTAGCGGCGGCCCTGCGGGCGGGGGTCGCCGGAGCCGAGCCGTTCGGCGGTCTCGGCGAGTTCGGTGAGCGGCCGGGCGAGGCGCTTGGCCTGCCAGACCGCGAGCGCCACGGCCGCCTGGACGGCGAGCAGCGCGACCACGCCGAGCAGCAGCAGCATGTTGCCGATCTCGTGGTCGAGCGCGGTGCGGGACTGCATGACGGTGACGGTCTCGCCGCTGGCGCCGGTCTCGGTGGCGGTCAGCGCGTCCTCGGTGACCGGGCGGCCGATCGCGATCAGCGGCTGCCCGGGGATGTCCACGGTGACGTAGAAGCCCTCGGTGACCACCGCGGCGAGGTTCTCGCCGGTGACCGGCTCGCCCGCGGCGAGCCGGCTCTCCACCAGGCCGAGCACCCGGACCGCCACCGCGTCCACCCGGTCGTGGGCGGCGTTGACGATCGACTGCTTCTCGATCAGGGCCAGCGGCACGCAGAACACCGCGACCACCACCAGGACCACACCCAGCAGTGAGTTGATCATCCTGCGCTTCACGCCGGGTGGACCTTCAGTTCTTCTCGAAGCGGAAGCCGACGCCCCGCACGGTGGCGATGTAGCGCGGGTTGGCCGCGTCGTCGCCGAGCTTCTTGCGCAGCCAGGAGATGTGCATGTCCAGGGTCTTGGTCGAGGTCCACCAGGTGGTGTCCCAGACCTGACGCATGATCTCCTCGCGGGTGACCACCCGGCCGGCGTCCCTCACCAGGACCCGCAGCAGCTCGAACTCCTTGGCGGAGAGGGTGAGTTCCTCGTCGCCGAGCCAGGCGCGGTGCGACTCGATGTCGATCTTCACGCCGTGCGCGCCGGTGGTCAGCTGGTCGACGTTGCCGCGCCGCAGCAGGGCCCGGACCCGGGCCAGCAGTTCGGCCAGCCGGAACGGCTTGGTGACGTAGTCGTCGGCGCCGGCGTCCAGGCCGACCACGGTGTCCACCTCGTCGGCGCGGGCGGTGAGCACCAGCACCGGGAAGCTCTTGCCGTCGGCGCGCAGCCGCCGGCACACCTCCAGGCCGTCCATCTCGGGCAGCCCGAGGTCGAGCACGATCAGGTCGACGTCCTCGCTGAGTCCGGCGCCCAGGGCGGCCGGACCGTCTTCGCGGACGAGCACCTCGTAGCCCTCGCGGCGCAGCGCGCGGGCCAGCGGTTCGGAGATTGCCGGGTCGTCCTCGGCCAGCAGCACACAGGTCATAGGGGCGATGGTAGACCGCCTGACGGCCGCTGATCAGGGGGTGTTTCGCGGGCTCGACGGGCCCGGCCCCGCGGCTGTGAACCGGCTCACAGAGAGTGATCAACTTGACTTGAGAGGAACCTTCGGAGCCAACTGCGCTTTCATGGACATTCTTCGCAGTACCCTTGCGTTCGCAGGTAATGTTCCGCTGCTGGCATTGATTTGCACGGCGAACGGCCACTGTTCTTTACCTTCCGAATACCATTCACGCTCCGCGATCAGCTGATCTCACGACTTACAGTGGTCGGACCCCCGATGAAGACAGGCAAGGAAACACCCATGGCTTCGACCACCCTGGAGTCCGAGGTACGGCCCACCGGCGCTCAGGAGCGCACCTTCCTCGGCCACCCCCGCGGCCTGGCCACCCTCTTCATGACCGAGACCTGGGAGCGCTTCAGCTTCTACGGCATGCGCGCGCTGCTGGTGGTCTACATGTCCGCCAAGGCGGCCGAGGGCGGCCTCGGCATGCAGGTGGCGACCGCCACCGCCGTGTACTCGGTCTACAACGCCATGGTCTACCTGCTCGCCCTGCCCGGCGGCTGGATCGCCGACCGGCTGCTCGGCGCCCGCCGCACGGTGGCGCTCGGCGGCGCGGTCATCATGGTCGGCCACTTCCTGCTGGCCGTGCCCGCCTCCGCCTCGTTCTTCGCCGGCCTGGTGCTGATCGCGGTCGGCTCCGGACTGCTGAAGGCCAACATCTCGACGATGGTCGGCCACCTCTACGACGGGCCCAACGACGCCCGCCGGGACGGCGGCTTCACCATCTTCTACATGGGCATCAACCTCGGCGCCTTCCTCGCGCCGCTGGTGATCGGCACTGTCGGCCAGCAGGTCAACTGGCACCTCGGCTTCGCGCTGGCCGGTGTCGGCATGGCGCTCGGCCTGGTCCAGTTCCTGTTCGGCACCCGCCACCTCAGCCCGCGCTCCAGCGTGGTGACCTCCCCGATCACCCCCTCCGAGCGCAACGCCGTGCTGCGCAAGGCCGGCCTGTGGCTGGCCGCCGCCGCGGTCTTCTACGGCGTGGTCGCCGGCACCGGGCACTTCACCATCTCGTGGGCGATCTGGCCGCTGTCGCTGGCCGGCCTGGCCATCCCCGCGCTGGTCTTCGCCCGGATCCGCCGCGACAGGGCGCTGTCCGGCGAGGAGCGCTCGCGGATGAGCGGCTACCTGTGGTTCTTCGCCGCCGCCGCGGTCTTCTGGATGATCTACGACCAGTCCGGCTCCACGCTCAGCGTCTTCGCCGAGCGCAACACCGCGGGCAGCCTGTTCGGCTTCGACTTCCCGTCCAGCTGGTTCCAGTCGCTGAACCCGCTGTACATCATGGCGCTGGCCCCGGTCTTCGCCTGGCTGTGGAACGTCGCCGCGCGCCGCGGCCGCAACCCCTCCACCACCGGCAAGTTCGCCTTCGGCCTGCTCATGATCGGCGCGTCCTTCCTGGTGATGATGCTCGCCATGGCCGCCGCCACCGGCGGCGCCAAGGTCACCCCGCTGTGGCTGGCGGTGGTCTACCTGATCCAGACCGTCGGCGAGCTCACCCTCTCCCCCGTCGGACTCTCGGTCACCACCAAGCTGGCCCCGGCGAAGTACGCCTCCCAGATGATGGGCATCTGGTTCCTCGCCGTCACCGCCGGTGACTGCGTGGCCGCCCTGGCCCAGCTCCTGCTCGGTGACGACGTGGTCGGCTCCACCTGGTACTTCGCCGTCCAGGGCGCCCTCGCCATCGTCGCGGGCCTCGGCCTGCTGGCCGCCCGCGGTCGGGTCGGCCGGCTGATGGGCGACGTCCGCTGACCCCTGGTCAGACCCGGCGCACCCCGCCCTGCCACACGGCGGCGGTGAGCGGGACGCCCGGGCGGTAGGCCAGGTGCACGTGCGAAGGCGCGTCCAGCATCAGCAGGTCCGCCCGGGCGCCCGGCGCGATCCGACCCACATCGGTCCGCCGCAGCGCCAGCGCCCCGCCCGCGGTGGCGGCGTGCACCGCCTCGTCCGGGGTCATCCCCATCTCGCGGACCGCCACCGCGATGCAGAACGGCATCGAACTGGTGAAGCTGGAGCCCGGGTTGCAGTCCGTCGACAACGCGACCCGGGCTCCGGCGTCCAGCAGCCGCCGCGCACTCGGGTACTCCGCCCGGGTCGAGAACTCCGCGCCCGGCAGCAGCGTCGCCACCGTCTCGCCGCCGGCCAGCGCCGCCACGTCCTCGTCGGTCAGGTGCGTGCAGTGGTCCGCCGAGGCCGCCCCCAGCTCCACCGCCAGCTGCACCCCCGGCCCGTAGGTCAACTGGTTGGCGTGCACCCGCGGCCGCAGCCCCTTGGCCATGCCCGCCTCCAGCACGGCCCGCGCCTGCTCCCCGTCGAACGCGCCGCGCTCGCAGAACACGTCCACCCAGCGCGCGTACGGCGCGCAGGCGTCCAGCATCTCCCCGGTCACCAGCTCCACGTAGCCCGCCGGGTCGTCGGCGAACTCCGGACCGACCACGTGCGCCCCGAGGTACGTCGTCTCCTCGGTGTGCCCCGCCGCGATCCGCAGCGACCGCGCCTCGTCCGCCGTGCTCAGCCCGTACCCGGACTTCACCTCGACGGTGGTCGTCCCCTGCCGCACCATCTCGCCCAGGTAGCGGGTCAGATTGGCGTTCAGCTCCGCATCGCTCGCCGCGCGGGTCGCCTGCACCGTGGTCCGGATCCCGCCCGCGGTGTACGGCCGGCCCGACATCCGCGCGTTGAACTCCGCGGTCCGGTCCCCCGCGAACATCAGGTGCGAGTGGCTGTCCACGAACCCCGGCAGCACCGCCCGGCCCTCCGCGTCCACCCGCTCGTCGGCCGCCGGAGCGTCCTTCGCCGGACCGACCCACACGACCCGCTCGCCCTCCACCACCACGGCGGCATCGGCGAGCAGCCCGAGCGACCCGTCGCCGATCGACGGGTCGTTGGTGACCAGGGATCCGACATTGGCAATGAGCAGGCTCATACGAGGACTTCATCCTTAACTAGTCGGTTCGCACCCCGCCGGGGGCGCGGGGGGTTGCGCGGAGCGGAAAGCGCACCTCGGCGGGATCGCGTGTCAGGGGCCGCTACCGCAGCGCGGCGATCGAACTGCCGAGCGCTCCCGCCACGTCCGGAACGAGCTGGTGCACACCGTCCCTGACGACGTGTCGGCCGCCGACCACCAGGTGCCGGACGTCCGCCGCGCTCGCCGCGAAGACCGCGGTCTCCGCGCCCAGCGCGGCCGGCGGTCCGGCGGTCCGCACCGAGTCGAGGGCGATCACGCAGAAGTCGGCGAGCGATCCGGCTTCCAGCCGCCCCGCCTCGGGCCAGCCCAGCGAGGCGTGGCCGTCCTCGGTGCCGGCCCGCAGCAGCGCGTTCGCGGTCCAGTGGCCCCGGGTCCGGGTCCGCAGGCGCTCGTCCAGCTCCAGCGCCCTGGCCTCCTCGAACGGGTCGATGACCGCGTGGCTGTCGCTGCCGAGGGTGATCGGGCAGCCCGCCGAGGCCAGTCGCCGGGCCGGGCCGATGCCGTCCGCCAGGTCCCGTTCGGTCGTCGGGCACATGCACACCGCGGTGGAGGTGTCGGACAGCAGCCGGATGTCCTCGTCGGTCAGGTGCGTGGCGTGGACCGCGGACGTGCGCGGCCCGAGCACGCCGTGGTCGGCGAGCAGCCGGGTCGGGGTGACGCCGTGCGCGGTCAGGCAGGCGTCGTTCTCGGCGGTCTGCTCGGACAGGTGGACGTGCAGCGGGGCCTTGCGCATGGCGGCCCAGTGCGCGACCGTCCCGAGCTGCTCGGCCGGGACGGCCCGCACGGAGTGCACCGCCGCCCCGATCCGCGCGTGCTCGGCCGGCGAGAGCCCGGACGCCCGCTCGGCCCACGCGTCGGCGTCGCCGTCCGAGAACCGCAGCTGGGTCGCGTTCGGCTCCGCGCCGAAGCCGGACGACAGGTAGCAGGTGTCCAGCAGGGTGATCCGGATGCCGGCCCGCAGCGCCGCCTCGATCAGCGCCTCGCCCATCGCGTTGGGCGCGTCGTACCGGACGCCGCCGGGCGCGTGGTGCAGGTAGTGGAACTCGCCGACCGCCGTGATGCCCGCCAGCGCCATCTCGGCGTACACCGCGGTGGCCAGCGCCAGGTAGCTGTCGGGGTCGAGCGCGGAGGCGACCCGGTACATGGTGTCGCGCCAGGTCCAGAACGTCCCCGAGCCGACCTGGACGGAGCCGCGCAGGGCGCGGTGGAAGGCGTGCGAGTGGGCGTTGGCCTGGCCGGGGAGGGCGAGGCCCGCGAGGCGGACGGCGCCGTCGGGGCAGGGCCCGCTGTCGGGGGTGACCTTGGCGATGCGTCCGCCGGGCCCGACGGCGATCAGGACGTCGCGTTCGACCACGGGGCCGTTGACGTGGGGGATCCAGGCGTGTTCGGCCCAGTACGTCACGACGGCTGACATGCGAGGTCCTCCAGTACGTCGGCGAGGGCGGCGACTCCGGCGTGGCAGTCCGGGGTCTCGGCGTACTCGGCCGGGGAGTGCGAGACGCCGCTGGGGTTCCGTACGAACAGCATGGCGGTCGGGACGGCGGACGCCAGGATCCCCGCGTCGTGTCCCGCGCCGGTCGGCAGGACGGGGGCCTTCAGCCGGTCGGCGAGGCGGTCGCGCAGCGGTCCGTCGAAGTCCACCACGGGCGTGTACGACTCCCGGACCAGCTCGACCCGCACCCCGTCGCGCTCGCCGCGCTCGGTCGCGGCCTGCGCGATGGCCTCGACCACCTGACGGAGCGTCGCCTCGTCGGCGGCCCGGGAGTCCAGCCAGCCGCGGACCAGCGAGGCGATGGCGTTGGTGCCGTTGGGTTCCACGGCGACCTTGCCGAAGGTGGCGAGCGCGCCGGCCAGCCGGGCCTTCTTGCGGGCGGCGAGGACGGTGGTGGCGTAGGTCAGCATCGGGTCGCGGCGGTCGACCAGCCGGGTGGTGCCGGCGTGGTTGGCCTCGCCGTGGAAGTCGAAGCGCCAGCGGCCGTGCGGCCAGATCGCGCTCGCCACGCCGACCGGCTGGTCCTCCGCCAGGTACCGGCCCTGCTCGATGTGGAGTTCGACGAACGCGCCGATCCGGCCGAGCAGTTCGGGGTCGGCGCCGATCAGCGACGGGTCGCGCCCGGCCCGCTCCATGGCGTCCGGCAGCCGCACCCCGTCGGCGTCGCGCAGCGCGTACGCGGCCTCCCGGTCGAGGACGCCGGTGGCCAGCCGGCTGCCGACGCAGGCGACGCCGAACCGGGCACCCTCCTCGTCGCCGAAGTTGACGATGCCCAGCGGCCGCGTGAACCCGACGCCCCTGGAACGCAGTTCGTCGAGCGCGGCGAAGGAGGACACCACGCCGAGCGGCCCGTCGTACGCGCCGCCGTCCGGAACGGAGTCCAGGTGCGATGTGGACGACATGGCCGTCGGCCGTGGTAAACTTGCGGTTCTTGGTGTCGACCTCGAGTTCCTCGGCGCCACAGACACAGGTCTTGCCCATGCCGC
>NZ_JBFAQR010000053.1:0-52241 GCF_040678815.1 Kitasatospora sp. NPDC049285
CAACCAAAATCCGCAAAACAATATGTTTGTGGGGGTGAATGTATTACACAGGTGTGCTCTCCCCATCTGTGTGGGGGCCCCCGGCGCCCCCCCCCCCGCCCCCCGCGGCGGCGCGGACCGTGCGGAGGTCGTCCGGGCCGTGGCCCTCGGCCACCAGGGTGCCCTGGGCGGCGCGGCCGGCCAGTTCCAGGGACTTGGGCGAGACCACGCCGGCGATCACCGGGGGCACCGCGTCCTTCTCCGGCGGGTGGACCAACTCGACGCCGTCGATGTGCAGTTCACGCCCGTCCACGGTGACGCGCTCGCCGCGCAGCAGCCCGCGCACCGCCGTCAGGGTCTCCTCCAGCAGGGACAGCGGCGAGCGCGGGGCGACGCCGACCTGCCGCATCCACTCGCGGACGCCATGGCCGATCCCGGCCACCAGCCGGCCCGGGAAGACCCGGGCGAGGGTGGCCACCTCCATCGCCAGCAGCGCGGGGCTGCGCAGCGGGGCGGGCGCGATGCCGATGCCGACCCGCAGCCGCCCGGTCGCCGCGAGGGCCACCGCCGCCGCCGAGATCCCGCCGTTCCAGCCCAGGTCCTCGACGACCCAGAGGTCGTCCGCCCCGAGCGCCTCGACTTCCCGCGCGAAGGCGGGCAACCCGGCCGGGTCCCAGGAGCGGTCGTACATCACACCGATTCGAAAGGCCGTCATGGGCGGCCAAACTACCTCTGTACACGTCCGTGCGCAGCCCCCTGACGGCGGGTCAGCCGCGCGCGCGAGGTGCGGCCGGCTACCCGTCGGCCTTCGGCGCGGTGAGCAGCCAGGTCACCGGGCGGGCGGGGTCCGGGTCGTAGCGGCAGGTGCTGCCCGTGTGGACGGTGTCGCGGAGGAGTCTGGCCAGGGTGGGGTCGTGGCTCGCGATGCGGTCGAGGGCGGCGACGAGGGCTTTGCGGACGGCGACTCTGGCGCGTTCGTCGGTGGAGCCGAAGCGGCGCGGTCGGCCGCCGAGGCCGGTGGCGGTGCGGATCTCGGCGAGGAGTGCCTCGCGTTCCGGTCGGAGACGGTCGAGGCCGGCCTGGTCGGACCAGGAGGCGGCGGCGTCGAGTTCGGCGTCGATCTCGTGCAGGCGGCGGCGGTAGGCGGCGAGGGCCTGCCGGTCGGCGATCTCCGCGGTGTCGGACTCGGTGACGGCGACCCCGGAGTGGCCGGCTGCCGCGGCGGACAGGTCGAGCGCGCCGAGGTCGGTCCCGGGGCTGCCGAGCAGCGCGTGCAGGTAGTGCAGGCCCTTGAGGTCGGGCAGCGCGAACGCCGCGCCGTCGTCGCCGACCAGCCAGCCGGGCCCGTCGGCCCGGTGGAACGGGTGCAGGTGGACGGTGCGGGAGCGCGCCGCCGGGGGCGGGGCGGGCGCGGCGAGGCGGTCCAGCCACCAGGTGGCACCGATGCGCTGGTAGGCGGTGGCCGCGGCGCGGCGCGAGTCGGCGGCGCCGGGCAGGCCGAGGGCCGCCTGCGCGCGGTGCAGGTAGTCGTCGACCACGCCGTGGAAGGTGACCGCGCCGGCGTTGAGCACGGCTCGGCCGGCGAAGGGCGCCAGGAGCCGGGCGCCCTCGGCGGCGAGGTCGCGGCGGTGCAGGGCCGCCGCGACCTCGGTGAGGCAGGCGACGACGAGCAGGAAGTCGACGTCGCGGGCCACGGTGGCGAATCCCGCGCCCGCGAGGCGGTCGAGCAGGCGCAGCGCCCGCTCGGCCTCGCCGGCGGCCAGCCGGAGCACGGCGGCCTCGGCGGACACCGACGGCACGGCCTCGACGTCGCCGAACTCCTCGAAGGCAGCGGCCTCCTGACGGAGCGTCGCGATGTCGCCGAGCCGGCGGGCCCGGGCGGCGGTGAGGGCGTGGACCACCGCCTCCAGGTCGGGTTCGGCGGCCCGGGCGCCGAAGTCGCGGGCCGCGGCGAGGAGTCGGTCGGCCACCGCGACATCGCCGCTGACCAGGGCGAACGCGGCGCGGCGCGATGCGGCGAAGAAGGCGTGGCGTGCCCGGCCGGACTCCTCGGCGAGCGTGTCGAGCGCGCGCAGTTGGCGCTGCACGGCGACCACGTCCAGGCTCTCCCAGGCCGTGGTCAGCCGCCACAGGTGGCCGGTCAACCGGCGTTCGGGGTCGGTGAGATGGGCCGTCGTGTCGGCCAGGCGCTCGGCGAGGGCCCGGCGCTCGGCGAAGTCGTCGGGTCCCCAGTGCGCGACCAGTGCGGCGTCCAGCGCCTCGGCGAGGACGTCGGGATCGCCCAGCTCGTCCGCGAGGGCCACCGCCTCCCGGGCGAAGGCCGTCGCCCGTGCGGCGTCGCCGCCGTACACCCAGGCCCGGGCCAGGGCGGCGGCCAGGCGGCAGCGGCTCACCGGGGTGACGGCGGCCGCGTACGCCTGGTGGATCAGCGCCGGGATCTGTCCCGGGTGGACGCCGAACCGCAGGGCGGACGGCAGATCGAGCGCGGCCACGGCCATCAGCTCGGCGTCGCCCGTCTCCCGCGCCCGCTCGTAGGCCGCCAGCAGCCTGCGCCGGGTGGCGGCGGCCGGCGCCGACTCGGCCTCCATGCGGGCGATCGTACGGTCGGGGGCCGCCGGTGGCGGTCAGGCGCGCAGGAGGCGGACGGCCTGCGCGTGGGCGGTGACGCGGGCGCGGTCCCAGTCGCCGGTGCAGTAGACCGACAGCTCGCGGATCGACCCGTCGGCGACGTCGGCGCGGAACAGCTCCCGGCAGTACCAGGACTCCCCGTCCTGCTCCCAGCGCTCCTCGACCTCCAGCACGAAGCCCGTGGCGGTCGCGTCGAACCGCGTCCGGGGCACCCGCCCCGGCCCCGGGTGCCCGGCCAGGCGCAGCGCGACCACGTCGTCGACGCCCCTCGCCTGCAGCCGCCACTGCGGCATCGTGAAGTCGCAGAAGACGTCGCGAGCGAACAGCCCGGCCGGCGGCGTCCCGGACTCCAGGAACGTGACGAAGTCCCCGGCCAGTTCGCGGACGGCGGTGTCGGCGGCGGGGCGGGTCTCGGACTCCACCTCACGTGTGGTCGTCATGATGACCTCCGGTCTCTCGAAGCGGTCACCCCGTAGGCGTGAGGTTCGGCCGTCACGGTGTGACCTCACCGCGGACAGGAGTCAACGCAGGTGACGGATGTGTCGTCGTGGGCCGGGGCGGGAGGCGGTGCGCCTGGCGTTCCGGAGGTCAGCGGACGGCATTCAGCCGGAGTACACGCCGTTTCCACGTCGGATCACGAGAGTTCCGCCCCGTGCCTAACTCACACTCGCGTGTCGGCGTCGCCTCTGCGTGCGCCACGGCTCTGACGTTTTCCGGACTGGCTGTCACCGGGCTGCTGGTCGCGCAGCCCGCGGCGGCCGCGGATCCGACCGGTTACCAGAACGTTCGGATCAACGAGGTCACCTCCTCGAACAACGACACGGTGGAGCTGTTCAACGCCGGCTCCACGGCGGTGAGCATCAGCGGCTGGAAGATGTCCGACGACAGCTTCTCGCCGCAGTCGTTCAGCCCGTCGTCCAGCACGATCGCGGCCGGCGGTTTCGTCACCTTCAACTCGCCCAAGGGCCTCGGTGACGTCGACAAGCTGGTGATCTACACGGCCGACGGCACGGTGGTCGACCGCGTGGAGTGGGCGAGCGGCAAGGCGAAGCCGGCGATGGCCCGGTGCGGCGGCGACGGCATCGGGACGTGGGTGACCGTGACCACGGCGACCACGTTCGGCTCCGCGAACGCCTCCGGCTGCCCGTCGGTGCCGGCGGCGAGCAAGGTCCGGATCAACGAGGTCAGCTCGGACGGCGCGGACACCGTGGAGCTGTACAACAGCGGGACCAGCGCGGTCAGCATCGGTTCGTGGAAGTACGTCGACAACGACACCACGCACTCCGCGGCGTCGATCTCGTCCTCCTCGCCGAGCGCGACCAGCATCCCCGCGGGCGGCTACGTCACGTTCAGCTCCACCATCGGCCTGGGCGGCAACGACTCGCTGTTCCTGATCGACGGCAGCGGCAACACCATCGACTCGGTGACCTGGGCGGCCAACGGCGCCACGCCGTCGGACGAGCGGTGCACCCCCGGCTTCCAGACCGCCGCGACCGCGACGTTCGGCGCCGCGAACTCCTGCTCGGGCAGCGGCGGAGGCGGCGGCCAGACGGGCCAGCTGCTGGGTGGCGGCGGCGCGCTCACCAGCGGCTGCACCCCCGAGGCCCCCGGCGGTACGGGTTCCACCCCGTCGGGCACCCTGGCCTGGCCGGGTGGGCTGGACGTCACCATCGCGGACAACGTCTGCGCGTTCACCACGTCCACCGGTCCCGAGGGCCGGGACGTGAGCGGTCTGGCCTTCGACCCGGCGAACCCGTCGGTGCTGTGGGCCGCCAAGAACAAGAACTGGCTGTTCAAGCTGGTCAAGAGCAACGGCAAGTGGGTCCCGGACGCGACCTGGAGCGCGACCGGCAAGCAGATCCGCTTCTCGGGCGGCTCCGGCCAGCCGGACTCCGAGGGTCTGACGGTCGGCGCCAACGGCCACGTCTACGTGACCTCCGAGCGCGACAACACCAACAACACGGTCCCGAAGGACACCGTCCTGGAGTTCGACCCGGCCGCGACCGGCAGCACCCTGACGCCGCTTCACCAGTGGGACATGACCGCGCAGTTCCCGCAGCTGAACACCGGCAGCAAGGACGACGCCAACCTGGGCTTCGAGGGCGTCGGCTACGTGCCGGACAGCTGGCTGACCGCGAACGGCTGGGTCGACCCGCTGACCGGCGCCGCGTACGACCCGGCGAACTACCCGCTGCACGGCGCGGGCCTGTTCTTCGCCGGCCTGGAGTGGGACGGCTCGCTGCACGTCTACGGCCTGAACTCCGACGGCAGCTTCACCACCTTCGGCACCGTCGCGACCGGCAAGGCCGGCGTGATGGACGTGATGTTCGACGCCGGGACCCAGCGCATCGTCGCGACCTGTGACAACACCTGCGGCGAGACCCACACCTTCATGAAGGTCAACACCAGTGGCGCGCTCGTCCCGGACGTGACCTACGGCAACCCGGCCGTCATGCCGGTCGACAACCTGGAGGGCTTCGCCCTCGCGCCGACCTCCACCTGCGTCAACGGCTTCCGCGAGGCGGTCTGGTCGGACGACGGCATCTACGGCTTCGGCTCGGGCAGCTCGTCCTACGGCCACGCCCTCTACAGCGGCACCTTCCGCTGCTGATCCCCTGATCCCCGCCCGACGACGAAGGCCCGGACCGCCCGACGGTCCGGGCCTTCGCCCTTCCGCACTCTGACGAGAGGTCAGCCGACGGTGACGGCCATCTTGCCGAGCGCCCGGCCGGACTCCAGGACGCGGTGGGCCTCGACGATGTCGGAGAACGGGAAGACCCGGACCGGGCGGGCCCGAAGGGTGCCGGCCTCGACCTTGGCGTAGATCCGGTCCAGCGGGATGTCGGCGAGCGGGAAGGCCGGGCTGCCGAGGACGAACGCGCTGGCGAAGAAGCTGAGTTGGACTCCGGTGGGGAGGTCGGCGATCGGGTCGAAGTCCGGTACGGGCTCGAAGCCTCCGAGGAACCCGATCTGGCAGACCCGGCCACGGGGCCGGACGGCGGCCAGCGAGTCGCGCAGGACGCTGTTGCCGACGATGTCCAGGACGGCGTCGACGGCGAGGTCCCGCTCCGCGACCTGGGCGGCGAGCCGGCCGTCGTCGATCAGGACCTCGTCGGCTCCGAGGCCCTCGAGCAGGGCCGCGTGGGCGGGGTTGCGGGTGCAGGCGAGGACCCGGGCGCCGTGGTCGACGGCGAGGTTGACGGCGGCCTGGCCGAGCGCGGAGGTGGCGCCGCGGACCAGCAGCGTCTCGCCCGCGCGCAGGTCCAGGTTGCCGAACAGACCGCTCCACGCCGTCGCGTACACCTCGGGGACGGCGGCCAGCTCCGCCCACCCGAGCGAGGAGCGCACCGCGACGACGTTGGCCGCGGGGACGGTCACCAGTTCCGCGTAACTGCCGTTGCGGGTACGCCCCATGCCGCCGAGGATCGCCACCACGACGGTCCCGGCGGCGAGTCGGCCGGACGGGTCGGACTCGACCACCCCGGCGCACTCGATCCCGGTGACCGCGGCGACCTCGCCCCAGGCTCCGGCGCGCATGTACGCCTCGGCGTGGTTGAGGCCGAACGCCTTGACCCGGACCAGGACTTCGCCGTCGGCCGGCACCGGATCGGGCAGCTCGGCGACGGTGAGCACCTCGGGACCGCCGTACGCGGAGATGACGATGGCCTTCATGATCGGGCTCCATTCTTGAATACTGGTTCAAATATTGGGCGCGAAAGAGAGCCACCGCGCGGGTGGCTCAGAGGAGGGACAGTGCGGCTACGGGTCAGGCGAGGGCGGCGAAGGCGTTGCCGACGATGGCGCGCAGCACCGTCTCGTCGGGGTTCGCCTTGCCGACCACCATCAGGCCCTGGCAGGTCGCGACCAGCAGTTTGGCGCTGCCGCCCGGGTCCACGGAGTCCCGCACCTGGCCCAGGTCGCGCGCGTTGGCCAGGGCCGCGGTCATGCAGCGCTCCAGCCGGGCCAGGTGGCCGCGGACCACGGCGGCCGCCTCGTCGTCCTCGGCGGCATTCTCGATCGCCGTGTTGACCAGGAGGCAGCCCTGCCGGCCCTCGGGGCTGAGCAGGTCGCGCACCAGCCCGTCGAAGTAGCCGCGGAGCTCCGCCAGCGAGGCGCCCGGCGCCTCCAGTTCGCCGAGCTTCTGCGGCACGACCAGCGTGGAGTAGCGCTCCAGCGACTTCAGGAACAGCGCGCGCTTGCCCCCGGGGAACGCGCTGTAGATGCTCCCGGGCTTCACCCCGGTGGCCTTCACCAGGTCCTCGATCGAGGTGGCCCGGTAGCCGCGCTCCCAGAACCGCAGCATGGCCTGGTTCAGCACGGTGTCGGGTTCGAACTCGCGAGGCCTGGGCATGCGGGAAACATACATGAGCGACCATTCAAGAACAAGCCGTGACCACGCACCGCCTCGCGCCGTGGTGCCCTAGAGGGCGGGTAGCCCGGTGGCGGCGGCGAGCCAGGCGGGGTCGAGGGCGAGGGCGGTGAGCTGGGGACCGTCGAGGAGCGGGGGGTTGGGGTAGAGCTCCATGCTGGCGGAGACTGCGCCGGGGACGTTGCCCGCGCTGGCGGTGATCAGGGTGCCGTCGGGGCGGCGCAGGGTGGCGCGCCAGACCTGCGGGACGCCGGGGTAGTCGGGCAGGTAGACGGTCAGCGAGCCGCCGCCGGGCTGCGGGGTGACGGTGCAGAAGGCGATGTCGCAGGTGTCGGGCCGGTTGCCGGGGGCGACGTGGGAGATCTCGATCTCGGCGGTCCCGGTGTGGGCGCCGTCGGTGACGGTGAACGCGGCCGCCACGCTGATCGCGGTGGGGCCGGTGGACGCGCCGAGCCCGTTCGGGCCCGGCCCGTGGGTCCAGGGCTCGCTGAGCCGCAGGCTCGGGGGGAGCTTGGCCCGCAGCATCTCCAGCAGCTGTGCGGCGGTCAGCGCCGTCGGCGTGGGGGACGGTGACGGCGTGGGCGAGCCACTGCTCGCCGAGGCGCTCGCGGAGCCGGTCGACGGGGCCACGGGCGCGGCGGCGGGACCGGACGGGGCGAGCACCAGCGTGGTGGCGGCGAGCACCGCGACCGCGCAGCTCGCCGTCGCGGTGGCGGTGAGGGTGCGCAGGCGGCGGGCGCGGCGGCCGCGGCTGAGCAGTTCGGCCACCGGGGCGGGCCCGCCGCCGGGGTGACGGTCCGCCAGGTCCCGTAGGGCCCGGGGGAGTCGTTCGTCGTCGGTGGTCATGCGGTGACAGCCTCCTGGTTCGCGAGCAGCGCGCCGCGCAGCCGGGCCATCGCCCGGGAGTTCTGGCTCTTGACGGTGCCGACGGAGCAGCCGAGCACGGCGGCGGTGTCCGCCTCGCTGAGGTCCTCGATGTGCCGGAGCACGACGACGGCGCGCTGCCGGGCGGGCAGGGCCCGCAGCGCGCGCTGCAGTTCGTCGGCCTCGTCGTAGGGCAGGCCGGAGCGGGCCTCGCCGTCCGGCAGGTCGGCGGTGAGGAGTTCCCGCCGCCGACGCCGCCACCAGCTGATGTTCCCGTTGACCAGCATCCGCCGCAGGTAGGCGTGCGGGTCGTCGGTGCCGACCCGCCGCCAGCGCAGGTACAGCTTCACCAGGCAGTCCTGCAGCAGTTCCTCGGCGCGGTGCCGGTCGCCGGTGATCAGCGTCGCGGTGCGCAGGTGCCGGTGCCACGCGGCCTCCACGAAGGCCGCGTACGCGTCGTCCTCGGTTCGTCGTCTCACACCCGCCACACGCCGCGGCGGGGGTGAAAGGTTGTCAGCGGCGGCCCACGAGATCGGCGGGTTGCGGCTGCAGGACCTCGACGAGTTCGGCGGTGCACATCATGTAGCCGTCGGGGGTGGGGAGTTGGGCCAGGTAGTGGGTGAGGTCGGCGCCGAGCGAGAAGACCCGGACGGCGGTGCCGGCGGTGTGGGCGGCTTCGACGACCCGGCGGACACCGTCGAGGACGGACGGGTGGCGGGTCTGGTAGGACTCGGCGACCAGGTGGTTGCCGCGGTCGGCGGCCAGGTAGAACTGCACCAGGTCCTTGACCCCGATGAAGAGCTCGCTGGCGCCGGCGGCGCACAGCTGCGGGGTGGCGTGGACGGCGGCGGGCGTCTCGATGAAGACGGAGAGCGCCGTCCCGGCCGGGAGTTCGAGGTGGGCCCGGAGCTGGGTGTACTCGTCGGCGTCGTTGATGAACGGGACCGAGAGGTGGATCCGCCGCGCCTGGTCGCCGAGCCGGGTGCGCAGGGTGTCGAGCAGGCTGTGCAGGGCGTCCCGGTAGGGCGTGGAGCCGAGCAGCCAGCGGGCGCCGTGCAGGCCGAGTTCGGGGTTGGGCTCGACGGCGACGGGGGCCTGTTCGGTGACACTGGCGGCGTGGTCGGACCGCAGGTCGAGCAGGCGCAGGATGAGCCGCTGGTCGGGGAGGAGTTCCTCGACGAAGGCGACCAGGCGTTCGGCGATCGCCCGGCCGTAGCGGGCGGTGTCCTCGGGCCCGCCGTCGAGGGCGTCGAGCGGGCTGAGCCCGGCGGCGAGGCAGAGGAACTCCTCGCGGATGAAGAAGGAGTCGACGCGCTTGGCGTTCGGGCCGGAGGAGTTGACGGTGCGGATGTCCTGGAAGTCGGCGATCACCGCGCAGGCGGCACCGAGGTCCTCGGCGGTCGGCGCGGCGGCCTCCGGCACGGGGGCGGCCTCGGCGGCCGGGTCGGGGTCGAGCAGGATCGCGGCGTTCTCCAGGTCGAGGGTGACCTCGCCGACCAGCGCGGCGAGGTCGGCCTCGTCGACCCGGAGCACCGGGATGCCGCGGCCGCGGCACAGCGACTGCATGTGGCCGGTCTGTCCGCCTTCGCCGCAGATGACGGCGCTGGCCGCGATGATCGCGTCGTACAGACCGGCCTCCAGGTTGGGGGCGATCAGGATGGAACCCGCCTGCGGATCTCTGGTGCGGTTGCAGGTGCCGCGCAGGATGGCCCGGTTCGCACCGGTGAGCAGGGAGCCCTGGATCCGTCGCCCGTTCAACTACTCCTCCATGTCCTCGTCGGCGTCCGCGGTGCTCGCGATCCCCAGTTGCCGCCGCAGTTGACGCGGCGTCACGGAGACGTCGGTGAGTCGCCGGACGGCGGACCGGTTGACCGCGGCCCGCAGTCGGCGGTGGCGGTGCCCGGTGTCGTCCGGGGTGGCGAGGGGGCCGATCAGGGCGTCCACGCGGGCGTCGAGTCCTTCCCGTTCCACGCGGTCGCGGGCGGCCAGCCTCCTCACCTCCAGCTTCACAGCGTGCTCGAAGGAGGGCCCGGCCGCTTCCTCGAACGTGCCGTCGGGGGTGTCGGATTCGGCCAACTCGTAAGTAGCGGGCGACAGTTCCAGTTGCTCGATGACGTGGGCGGCGACCGCGATGGAGTGGTTCTTGATCGCGGCGAGGTTGAAGGCGAAGGCACCGGTGCGGCCGTTGCGGACGATCTCGTCGCCCTCACGCAGCGGGCCGACGGCGGTGAGCGGACCGGCGGGGCGACCGGCCGGGTCGAGCAGGACGCCGCGGTGGTCGACCTCCAGGCCCCGTCCGGTGCGGTCGTGCGGGACGGCGAGGCCGCGTCGCAGCAGGTTGCGCCAGAGCGGACGCTCGACCCGCCGGTAGTCGGTCTCCCGGCCGAAGTTGGAGACCACCAGGTCGGCTTGGACGGTGTGCTTCTCGTCGGCGGTGGCGACGGTCACCTCCAGCCGGTCGGCGGCCACCGGGGTGATCGCCTGGACGGCGCCGACCAGCAGGCCGACCGGGCCGGGCTGCATGGAGCGTTCGATGATCTCGATGGTGTACTGCACCGCGCCGACCCGGATGGCGGCGATCGCGGTGCCGAACTCGTCGAGCAGGGCCCGCAGTTCGGGTGAGGGTATGCGTTCGAGGGCGGCCGGCAGGTGCGGCTCCCAGGCCTTGGAGACCCGCTCGGCGACCACCTGGGGGGCGACGTCGGGGAACTCGCGGGAGACGATGGCGCAGGCGGCCTCCCATTCGGCGCGGACCCGTTCCAGGAACTCCTCGCGGTTCCGGTACGGCTCCAGCAGGGCGGCCGGGCACGGGAGTTGCAGGACACCGTGCTCGTGGGCACCGGGGTAGGCGCGGAACATGGTGCCGGTGCGGGAGATCAGCCGGATGTCGCCGGTGTGGCCGCGGCGCAGCAGCAGGCCGGCCGAGTCGTAGGCGCTGAGCACCGAACCGACGATCACCACGTTCGCCTCGGGGGGCAGCGCCTCCAACTGGCGGATGCCGTCGGCGGAGTAGGGGTGGCGGACGAAGCGCGGGTGTTCGAGGACCTCGGTGGCGAAGGGCAGGTCCTTGAGTTCCAGGCCGGTGGCGAGGACGACGTGCGCGGCGGGCAGTAAGGACCGGGCGCCGTCCTGACCGATCGTCAGGTCGTAGCCGGTGGCGGTGGGGGCGAGGTCGAGGGCCTCGCCGTCGGTCTCGGTGAGCAGGACGCCGGGGTAGGCGTCGCGGGCGGCCTCGGCGAGGCGCTGCTCCAGGTAGTCCTGGAAGATCCGCCGGGGCGCCGGGCCCTGCTCGGTGAACTCGTGGTCGATCCACTGGGACGGCCAACCGCCGCGGTCGGCTTCCCGGTTCGCCCAGTGGACGAAGTCGAGGACGTCCTCGCGGAAGACCGACATCCGGCCGGCCTGGATGTTGAAGACGTGGTCCCAGGGGTTGCCGTCGCGGTGGTAGGCGACCCCGGCGGAGCGGTAGTCGGTGCGCCGCTCCAGCAGGACGATCTCCACCGGGCGGCGGGCGAAGCGGAGCATTCTGATCGCGGTGGCGGTGCCGGCCAGGCCGGCTCCGACCACCACGACCCTGGGACAGGTGCCTGTTCGACTCATGCTGAAGCCTCCCGGTCGCGGGATCGGAGGGTGCGCGGGCTGTCCGCGGACCAGGCTAGGCGTGCGGGGTGTCAGGACAGGCGGCCTCCCCCCGGAACGTGACGGATGGGGCGCATGTGACGTACGAGGTGCTGATGGTGCGTCAATGACCGAGGCCCGGAGCGCTGTTGCGCTCCGGGCCTCGGGTCGGGCCGGGGTCGGTCAGCCGGCCAGCAGCTCCAGGGTGTCCACGACGCGGTGCGAGAAGCCCCACTCGTTGTCGTACCAGGCGACCACCTTGACGTGGCGGCCGTCGACCCGGGTGAGCGCCGAGTCGAAGATCGAGGACGCGGGGTTGCCGGTGATGTCCGAGGAGACCAGCGGGTCCTCGGAGTACTCGAGGATGCCGGCCAGCGGCCCGGCGGCGGCCTCCCGGTAGGCGGCGATCACCTCGTCGCGGGTCACCTCGCGGGCCACGGTGGTGTTGAGCTCGACGATCGAGCCGACCGGGACGGGCACCCGGATCGAGTCGCCGGAGAGCTTGCCGTCCAGCTGGGGCAGCACCAGGCCGATCGCCTTGGCGGCGCCGGTGGTGGTCGGGACGATGTTGACGGCCGCCGCCCGGGCCCGGCGCGGGTCGCGGTGCGGGCCGTCCTGGAGGTTCTGCTCCTGGGTGTAGGCGTGCACGGTGGTCATGAAGCCGTGCTCGATGCCCGCCAGGTCGTCCAGTACGGCGGCCAGCGGGGCCAGCGCGTTGGTGGTGCAGGAGGCGTTGGAGACCACGGTGTGCAGCTCCGGGTCGTACGCGCCGGTGTTGACACCGTACGCCAGCGTCACGTCGGCGCCGTCGGACGGGGCGCTGACCAGCACCTTCTTCGCACCCGCGGCCAGGTGCGCGCGGGCGGCCTCGGCCGAGGTGAAGCGGCCGGTGGACTCCAGCACGATGTCGACGCCGAGTTCGGCCCAGGGCAGCTGGGCGGGGTCGCGCTCGGCGAGGACCTTGATCCGGCGGCCGTCGACCACCAGGGTGTCGCCCTCGACGGTCACCGGGCGGCCGAGCCGGCCCGAGGTGGTGTCGTAGGCGAGCAGCCGGGCCAGCGCGGTGGGCTCGGTGAGGTCGTTGACGGCGACGACCTCCAGCTTGCTGTCGCGCTCCAGCAGGGCGCGGAGCACGTTGCGTCCGATGCGGCCGAATCCGTTGACGGCGATGCGGGTCATGGTGGGCGGTGTCCTTTCGGTGGGTGGACACCTCCACTCTGCTACTCGGCCCGGCCGCCTGGCATTGGCGCGCGTGCCATGGTTCGCAAGGATCGCGCCACGGCCGGAACGGGCGTCACTCGCCCCGGGTGAAGGTGCGCCGGTACTCGCTGGGGCTGGTGCCGAGGATGTGCTGGAAGTGCAGCCGCAGGTTGGCGCCGGTGCCCAGGCCGGTCTCGACGGCGATCTGCTCGACGCCCAGTTCCGAGCGCTCCAGCAGCTCCCTGGCCCGGTCGACGCGGGCCCGCAGCACCCACTGCATCGGGGTGTAGCCGGTGTCCTCGACGAACCGCCGGGAGAAGGTGCGCGCGGAGACCGCGGCGTGCCGGGCCATGGAGTGCACCGTCAGCGGCTCGCCGAGCCGGTGCAGCGCCCACTCCCGGGTGGCGGCGAACCGTTCGCCGACCGCCTCGGGGACGCTGCGCGGCACGTACTGGGCCTGGCCGCCGCTGCGGTAGGGCGCGGCGACCAGGCGGCGGGCGGCGTGGTTGGAGGCGGCGACGCCGAGGTCGCGGCGCAGCACGTGCAGGCACAGGTCGATGCCGGAGGCGGCGCCGGCCGAGGTGAGGACGCTGCCCTCGTCGACGAACAGCACGTTCTCGTCCACCTGCACCAGCGGGTACTTGACGGCCAGCGCCCGGGTGTAGTGCCAGTGCGTGGTGGCCCGCCGCCCGTCCAGCAGCCCGGTGGCGGCGAGCGCGAACGCCCCCGTGGAGATCGCCGCGAGTCGCGCCCCGCGCCGGTGCGCGGCGACCAGCGCGTCGACAACGGCGGGCGGCGGGTCCTCCCGGTCGGGGTGGCGGTAGCCGGGGACGAAGACCGACTCGGCCCACTCCAGCGCCTCCAGGCCGTGCGCCACGTGGTACGACAGCCCGTCCCCGCCGGTCACCAGCCCGGGCGCGGCCCCGCACACCCGCACCTCGTACGGCATGCTCGCCCGGGTGGTGAAGACCTGCGCGGGGATGCCGACGTCCAGCGGCTTGGCGCCTTCGAGGACCAGGACGGCGACGCGGCGCAGGCGGGGAGCTGACACCCCCTCACGCTAGCGCTGGTGCCGGGCTTCCGGCTCCTGCGCCTCGGGCCCGGTCACAGGTTGGCGTCCAGGTAGCGGGTGAGGGCGGCGCTGGTGCGGGCGAGTTCGGCGGCCTGACGGTCCATCCGGTCGCGCAGGTCGCGGATCCGGTCGGCGAGGGCGGGGCAGCGGTCGGCCTCGGGGCCGGCCGGGCCCTCGCAGGGGAGGAGGTCGCGGATCGCCTCGGTGGGGAGGCCGAGGGCGAGCAGGGCCCGGATCCGCTCGACCTGTTCGGCGGCGTCGGGGCCGTAGTCGCGGTAGCCGTTGGGCAGCCGGACGGAGTCGAGGATGCCCTGCTGCTCGTAGTGGCGCAGCGAACGGGCGCTGGCCCCGGTCACCCGGCTGAGTTCGCCGATCCGCACCGCTGTCCGCCTCCGCTCACCGGCTTGACCTTGACACCGGTGTCAGAGTCTAGCGTCCTCGGCATGAGCCCTCGTTCCTCTCGAACTCCCGCCCTGAACTGGACCGTTGCCGACATCCCCGACCTGGCCGGCCGGACCGCCGTGGTGACCGGCGCCGCGAGCGGCCTCGGTCTCGCCGTCACCCGCGAGCTGGCCGCCCGCGGTGCCCTGGTGGTGCTGGCGGCCCGCGACACCGCGAAGGCGGAGCGGGTCCGGGCCCGGCTGCCGCGCGGCGCCGGGCAGGCCCTGGTGCTGGAGCTGGACCTCTTCGACCTGGCCTCGGTGCACCGCTTCGCCGACGCGCTGCACGACCGACTCCCGTCGCTGGACCTGCTGGTGGCGAACGCCGCGGCGAGCAACCAGCCGGCGCGGCTGAGCGCCGAGGGGGTGGAGGTGCAGTTCGCCACCAACCACCTGGGCCACTTCGCGCTCACCGGACGGCTGTCGGAGCTGCTGGAGCGCGGCCGCGACCCGCGGGTGGTGTCCGTGGTCTCGGCCCTGTACCCGCGCGGCACCCTGGAGTTGGAGCGGCTCGGCGCGACCGCGGGTTACTCCCCCGGCCGCGCCTACATCCGCTCGAAGCTGGCCAACGTGCTGTTCGCCCGGGAACTCCAGCGCCGCCTGCACGCGTCCGGCTCCCCGGTCCGCAGCTTCGCCGCCCACCCGGGCATGGCCCGCACCCCGCTGCACGACACCTACCCCTCCCCCGTGGTGCGGGCGCTCACCAGGACCGTCGCCGCGCTGATCGGCCGCGAGCCCGAGCACGCCGCCGCCCCGATCCTCTACGCCGCCACCGCCCCGGACGCCTCCCCCGCCACCGTCTACGGCCCGACCGGTCCCAAGGCCCACCCGCGGATCCGCCCCGAGCCGTTCACCGGCCCGGGCGCCGACGACGACGCCGCCCGCGCCCTGTGGGCCGCCTCGGAACGCCTCACCGGCCTCGCCCTGCCGAGCCGCTGAGCCCACCGAGCCTGCTGAAGCCGGGATCGGGGAGGCGCGCTAGTCCGCGATGCCGACCGTCCGGCCGACCATCTCGGGCTCGCGCAGGCTGCGCAGCATGCAGTGCGCCACGTCCGCCCGGGAGGCGGTCCGGCCGCCGCGGATGTTCCGGCCGTAGGCGATGCGGTAGTCCCGGCCGAGCGGCTTGTCGGTGAGCTGCGGGGGTCGGATCACCGTCCAGTCCAGGCCGCTGGCGTGCAGGACGTCCTCCATCCGGGCCAGGTCGGCGTAGTGGCCGCGCAGCACGGCCTTCACCACCGGGCTGAGCACGTGCCGCATCACGAAGCCGTCGCCGGGGTCGTGCCGCGGCGGGTGCGGACGGGCCGGGCTGGCGACGGTGCCGATCGGGGCGGCGCTGACCACCACGATCCGCCGCACCCCGGCCTGCCGCATCGCCTCGACGGCGGCCCGGGTCCCGTGCTCGGCCACCCCGAGCCCGGCCTTGCCGACCGCGCCGAGCCCGGAGAGCACCGCGTCCGCACCCTCGACGGCGGGGCGCAGCTCCGCGGCCCCGGCGCCGGCGAGGTCGGCGCGGACCACCCGTACGGTCGGGTGGTCGGCCAGCTTGGCGGGGTTGCGCACCACCGCGGTCACCTCGTGGCCCTCGGCCACCGCCTGCTCCAGCAGCTGCCGGCCGATGCCACCGGTGGCCGCGAGTATGGTCAGTTTCATCGTCGTGCCTCTTTCCTCTGTCGTCTCATCAGGTGACGTGGCGTCAGGTGCGGGCCGGGGCGACCCGGCCGAGCTTGTCGGGGTTGGTCACGAAGTAGATGTCGGTGACCTGGTCGCCGTCCGCGGCCAGGTCGAGGACCAGGACGGCGAACGGCGCGTCGCCGACGAACAGCAGCGCCGACGGATCGCCGTTGACCGTCGCCCAGCGCACCCGGATGCCGTGCGGGGCGCGCGCCGCACCGCCGACCAGCAGCCGGGCGACCTGCCCGCGACCGCGGACCGGGCGCGGCCCGGCGGCGGTCGCCTTGCCGCCGCCGTCGGCCCACAGCGTCACCTCGGGGGCCAGCAGTCGCAGCAGTTCCTCCAGGTCGCCGCCGCCGACGGCGGCCGCGAACCGCTCGGTGACCTGCTGGCGCAGGCGGGGGTCGGCCCGGTAGCGCGGGCGGCGGGCCTGGACGTGGGCGCGGGCCCGGTGGGCGAGCTGCCGGACGGCGACGGGGCTGCGGCCGAGGATCTCGGCGGTCTCGGGGTGGCTGTAGCCGAACACCTCGTGCAGCACGAAGACCGCCCGCTCCAGCGGGGTGAGGGTCTCCAGCACCACCAGCAGCGCCATCGACACCGCCTCGCCGTGCTCGCCCTCCGGGCCGTCGGCGTACCCGGCCCCGGCCACCAGCGGTTCGGGCAGCCACGGCCCGAAGTAGCTCTCCCGCCGGCGGCTGATCTCGGTCCGCCGGGCGAGCGCCGTGTTGACCGCGGTGCGCACCAGGTAGGCGCGCGGATGGACGATCGGCGGGGCATCCGGGTCCCGGTACCGGGTCGACCAGGACAGCCAGGTCTCCTGCAGCACGTCCTCGGTGTCGGCGACCGTTCCGAGCAGGTTGTAGACCATCGAGAACAGCAGTTCCCGATGCTCGGTGAACACCTGCGTCGCGGCGTCGGCCCCGGCGGGCTGCGGACTGTCGGACCTCACGGCATCTCCTCTCGCGTCTGCACCCCGAGAGTCCCAGCCGCGGCCGGGTGTGACATCGGTCCGGAGATTTCCGCGCGGAAATGTCGCGGCGGCGGGCGCACCGCCCACGACGACGGGGCCCTCACCCCTGACCGTGCGTCAGCGGGTGCGGGCCCCGAGGGTCCGTGGGAAGCGGGAAGGGGCCGGCCGGGTCAGCCCATGCTCTTCGCGCCGTCCAGGCCCTCGCGGACGATGTCGGCGTGCCCGGCGTGCTGGGCGGTCTCGGCGACGATGTGCAGCAGCACCCGGCGGGCCGACCAGCGGCCGCCCGGCTCGAACCAGGGCGCGGCGGGCAGCGGGTGCTCGGCGTCCAGGTCGGGCAGCGAGACCACCAGCTCGTCGGTGGCCCGGGCGGCGTCCGCGTAGTCGGCGAGCACCTCGGCGAGCGTCTCGCCGGGCAGCAGGCGGAACTCGTCGGCCCGCGCGGCGTAGTCGGCCTCGGTCATGGCGGTGAAGTCCGGCATCGCGGACGGGCCGTGCACCAGGAACGCCGCCCAGGTCCGCTCGACCGACGCCACGTGCTTGATCAGCCCGCCCACGCACAGCTCGCTGACGGTGGAGCGCAGCGCGGCCTGCTCGTCGGTGAGGTCGCGGGCGGTGAAGCGCAGGAAGTAGCGCTGCTTGCCGAGCGCCTCCAGCAGGTCGGCGCGCTCGCCGGTGGCGCGGGCGGCGGCGGTCTCGGGGGTCTGGGTCTCGGTCAGGGTGCTCGACATGGTGGTCGCCTCTCCTCGGGGCTGGGCCTCGTTTCGTGTTCCACGCTAGAGGGCATTGCGGCCAGTTCCTGTCCGCAATTCGCGAGAGGATCGGGGCATGGCGAACACCAGCTCCCGGACCCTGCGGCTGCTCACCCTGCTCCAGACCCACCGGTTCTGGCCCGGCGAGGAGCTCGCCGGGCGGCTCGGCGTCTCGGCCCGCACCCTGCGCCGGGACGTCGACCGGCTGCGCGAACTCGGCTACCCCGTCGAGGCGCAGCGCGGCGTGGACGGCGGCTACCAGCTGGCCGCCGGCGCGGCGCTGCCGCCGCTGGTGATCGACGACGAGGAGGCGGTCGCGCTGGCGATCGGCCTGCAGGCGGCGGCGGACGGTGCGGTGGAGGGCATCGCGGAGGCGTCGGTGCGGGCGCTGGCCAAGGTGGTGCGGGTGATGCCGGCCCGGCTGCGCCACCGGGTCGAGGCGCTGCGGGCGGTGACCGTGCCGACGTCGTGGGGCGAGCGCGGCGGGACCCAGGTCGATCCGGACGCGCTCACCGCCGTCGCGCTGGCCTGCCGGGACACCGAGCAGCTGCGCTTCGGCTACACCGCCGCCGACGGGCGCGTGAGCGAGCGGCTGGTGGAGCCGCTGCGCCTGGTCCGGGTGGACCGCCGCTGGTACCTGGTCGGCTACGACGTGACCCGGCACGACTGGCGCACCTTTCGGCTCGACCGGCTGACCGCTCCGCACGGCACCGGCGCGCGGTTCCGCCCGCGCGAGCTGCCCGCCGAGGACGCCGCCGCCTTCGTCCGGGCCGGCCTGACCGGCCAGGCGGGCCCGCACCGGGTCGAGGCGGTGGTGCACTCCCCCGCCTCGACGGTCCGTCAGCGGATCGGCCGGTGGGCCGAGGTGACCGAACTCCCCGACGGGAACTGCCTGATCCGGGTGAACGCCGACTCCCTGGAGTGGCCCGCCCTGGCCCTCGGCTCCCTGGAGGCCGACTTCGAGGTCCGCTCGCCCCCCGAACTCCGTACCCTGCTGGCCGCCTGGGGTGACCGGTTCACCCGCTGCACCCGGGAGTAGGGCGGGCCACCCGGGCGTCTCGCTCAGTCCTGCGGCGTGAAGGCCCGGGCGTTCTCGGCGGCCCAGGCGCGGAAGGTGCGGGCCGGGACGCCGAGCAGCGTCTCGGTGGTGTCGTGGATCGCGGCCGGCCCGGCGGTCGCGGCGGCCCACAGGTCGAGCAGCGCGCCGGCGTAGGCGGGCGGCAGGTGGCGGCCGAGCTGGCGCTCCGCCTCGGCGCGGCTGACGGTCTCGACCGGGATCGGCCGGCCGAGCGCCTCGCCGAGCTGGGCGAGCTGCGCGCGGAAGGTCAGCGAGTGCGCGCCGGTGAGGGAGACCGCGCCGCCCGCGAAGGCGGCGCCGGTCAGCGCGGCGGCGGCCAGGTCGGCGAGGTCGTCCGGGTGGATCGGCGCGGTCTGCGCGTCGGGGTAGGCGAGCTGCACGGGCAGGCCGGCGGCGATGGCGTGCGCCCAGCCGTACGCGTTGGAGGCGAAGGCGTCCGGCCGCAGCAGGGTGGCGGGCAGCCCGGACGCGGTCAGGGCGCGCTCCACCGCCAGGTTGTGCGCGCCGATCGGGTCGGTCTCGGCGGCGGGGCCGAGCACCGCGGACGAGGAGAGCAGCACCACGTGCTCCACCCCGGCGGCCGTGGCGGCGGCGGTGAACGCCGCGATCCCGGCGGGCTCGGGGTACAGGAAGACCTGCCGCACCCCGTCCAGCGCGGGCGCGAAGGTCTCCGGCCGGCCGAGGGCCAGCTCGACGCGCTCGACGCCGTCCGGCGCGGCGAGTTCGGCCGGGCGGGCGCTGGCGGCGCGCACCGGCAGGCCGGCGGCGTGCAGGCGGGTGAGGACGCCGCGGCCGACCTGGCCGCGGGCGCCGGTGATGAGAACGGTCATGGGGGTCCCCCTGGAAGTCGTCTTCACGTGTACATATGCATGCTCACATGCACACATATTCTCGTCAACATATATTTGCCGCCCCGCATGGACCTCCTAGGATGGGCGCATGACGAACAACCAGGGGCACAGCGCCGACCCGGACACGGAGGAGCTGCTCAACGCGGTCGGCCCGGCCTTCTCCAAGCTGCGCCGCACCGCCCTGCTGGAGGTCGCGAACCCGATCTCCGCCAAGGACCTCAGCCGCACCCTGGTGCTCAACCTGGTCCACCAGTGCTCCCGCGACGCCGCCCGCGAGGTCACCGTCGGCGCCATCGCCGAGCTGCTCGGCATCGACCCCTCCGTCGCCAGCCGGATGGTCACCGACAACATCAAGGCCGGCTACCTGCTGCGCGCCGCGTCCCAGGAGGACGGCCGCCGCACCGTCCTGCACCTCACCGACGCCGGCCGCGACCTGATGGCCCGACTGCGCCGCCACCAGCGCGAGGCGTACGACCACATCACGGCCGACTGGTCCGACCACGACCGCGTCGAGTTCGCCCGGCTGATGCTCAAGTACGTCGACTCCCTCGACCGGCTCTCCGACCGCGGCCCCCACTCCCCGGCACAATCGGACGAGTGACCCCCCAGACGCTGCTCACCCCCGCCGAGGCCGCCGAACGATCCGGCTTCAGCCTCGACACCCTGCGCTACTACGAGCGCATCGGCCTGCTCACCGCCATCACCCGCGCCACCAGCGGCCACCGCCGCTTCGCCCCCGACGACCTCGCCTGGCTCACCATCCTGCGCTGCCTGCGCGACACCGGCATGCCCATCGCCGAGATGCGCCGCTACGCCGAACTCGCCCGCACCGAGGGCCCCGAGAGCCTCGCCCGCCGCATCGCCCTGCTCGAACAGCACGACACCGCCGTCGCCACCCAGATCGCCCTGCTGCAACGCCAACGCGACCACCTGCGCGCCAAGCTCGACTACTACCGCAGCGTCCTCGACGAGGTCTCGCCCACTCCGTCCGATGCGCACGAGGGAGTTCCCCAGTGACCGAGGAGTTCGACGTCGTCGTGGCCGGTGGCGGCCCGACCGGGCTGATGTTGGCGTGCGAGTTGCGGCTGCACGGGGTGCGGGTGGTGGTGCTGGAGCGGCTGGCGGAGCCGACCGGGCAGACCCGGGGGCTCGGGATGCACGCGCGCAGCGTGGAGGTGCTGGACCAACGCGGGCTGCTGGAGCGGTTCCTGGCGGTCAGTGAGACCTTCCAGGCGGGCGGGATGTTCGGCGGGATCCGGACCACGTGGCCCGAGGGACTGGACACCGCGCACCCGTACGGGCTGGCGACCCCGCAGCCGGTGACCGAGCGGCTGCTGCACGAGCGGGCGCTGGAGCTCGGGACGGAGATCCGGCGCGGCACCGAACTGGTCGGGCTGGTGCAGGACGCGGACGGGGTGAGCGTCGAGCTGGCGGACGGCGGACGCCTGCGCGGCCGCTACCTCGCGGGGTGCGACGGCGGCCGGAGCACGGTGCGCAAGCTGCTGGGCGTGGACTTCCCGGGCGAGCCGGCCACGGTGGAGACGCTGATCGGGGAACTGGCGCTGACGGCGGATCAGGCGGAGATCGACGCCGTGATGACCGAGGTGCGCAAGACCCAGCTGCGGTTCGGGATCGGCCCGCTCGGGGACGGGCTGTTCCGGGTGGTGGTCCCGGCGGCGGGGGTCACGGAGGGCAGGGTCGAGCCGACGCTGGAGGAGTTCCGGGAGCAGCTGCGGGCGGTGGCCGGCACCGACTTCGGGGCGCACGCGCCGCGCTCGCTGTCCCGGTTCGGCGACGCCACCCGGCAGGCCGAGCGCTACCGGGTGGGCCGGGTGCTGCTGGCCGGCGACGCGGCGCACATCCACCCGCCGATCGGCGGCCAGGGCCTGGGCCTCGGCCTGCAGGACGCCTTCAACCTGGGCTGGAAGCTCGCCGCCGCCGTCGACGGCTGGGCCCCGGACGAGCTGCTGGACAGCTACCACGCCGAGCGCCACCCGGTGGGCGCCCGGGTGCTGGAGAACACCCGCGCCCAGATCACCCTGACCGGCACCGACCCCGGACCGACCGCGCTGCGCGCCCTGTTCACCCGGCTGCTGGACTACCCGGACGTCAACCGCCACCTCACCGCGATGATCACCGGCCTGGACGTCCGCTACGACTTCGGTCCGGGCCACGAGCTGCTCGGCAGCCGGATGCCCGACATCCCGCTGGAGCGCGGCCGGCTGTACGAGCGGATGCACACCGCCCGGGGGCTGCTCCTCGACGGCACCGGCAAGCTCTCGGCGGCCGGCTGGGCCGACCGGGTCGACCACCTCACCGGCACCGGCCCGGAGTTGCCGGCCCCCGCGGTCCTGCTCCGCCCGGACGGCCACATCGCCTGGGCCGGCCACGAGCAGGCCGAGCTCGCCGCCCACCTCACCCGCTGGTTCGGCACCCCCGCCTGAACGCGCGGGGCCCGTTCCGCCGGGTTCGGCGGAACGGGCCCGTGGTGACGGACCGTCAGCCCATGGTCTTCTGGCCGTCCAGCGACTCGCGGATGATGTCGGCGTGGCCCGCGTGCTGGGCGGTCTCGGCGATGACGTGCAGCAGGACGCGGCGCACGCTCCAGGTGGCGCCGGGTTCGAACCAGGGCGAGCGGGGCAGCTCCTGCAGCTGGTCGAGGTCGAGCGTGGTGGCGACCAGCTGGTCGGTGTGGTCGGAGACCTGCCGGTAGCGCTCGAGCAGGCCGGGCAGCGTCTCGTCCTCCAGCATCCGGAACTGGTCGCCCCAGGCGGAGTCCTGCGGGCTGCCGTCGGCGCGCATCGCCTCGGCCCCACCGACCGCGAACCTCAGCCAGCGCTGCTCGACGCCGGCGACGTGCTTGATCAGCCCGCCGAGGCACAGTTCGCTGGCGGTGGTGCGCTCCCGGGCCTGGTCGTCCGTCAGGTCCCGCACGGTGTACCGCAGGAAGCCGCGGTGCTTGTCCAGCGCGGCGAGCAGGTCGGCCCGTTCGCCGGTCGGCGCGGCGGCGTCGGTGGCGGCCACCGGATCAGCCCGCCTGGACCAGGCTGGGCGGCTCGCCCTCCGCGGCGGCCGGGTCGATCACCGAGAACGCGGCGCCCTGCGGGTCGACGAAGGAGGCGAACCGCCCGAACGGCGTGGTCATCGGGCCGAACACCAGCTCCCCGCCGGCCTTGGCGACCCGGGCGAGGGCGGCGTCGGTGTCCTCGACGATGAAGTAGACGCTGACGAAGGACGGCACCTGGGCGGGCACCTCCGGCCCCATGCCCATCGAGCCGAGCACCGGCTCGCCGCCGAGGCTGTAGACGCTGTAGTCGACGTTGTCGTCCTGCATCCGCTGGACGACGTACGGGAACACCTTCGGGAAGAAGGCGTTGGCCGCGGCGGTGTCCCGGGTGAAGACCTCGGCCCAGCCGTAGCTGCCGGGCACGTCGCGCAGCTCGAAGCCCTCGTGGTCGCCGCCCTGCCAGATGCCGAAGACCACGCCGGCCGGGTCGCCGGCGATCGCCATGGTGCCGAAGCTACCGACCTGCATCGGCTCCATCAGCACCTTGCCGCCGGCCGCGCGGACCTTCTCCGCGGTGGCCGCGGCGTCCGGCGAGGCCAGGTAGAGCACCCACGCGGAGTGGCCCTCCTGCCCGGGCATCGGCGGGACGACGGCGGCCACCGCCTTGCCGTCCTTGTAGGCCTGCGTGTAGTCCCCGAACTCCGACGAGGCCTCGCCGAAGGTCCAACCGAGCACCTCACCGTAGAAGCTCTTGGCGCCCTCCAGGTCGGCGAACATCGCGTCCGCCCAACACGGGGTGCCCTCGGGTCGCGCAGCCATCTGTGACTCCCTCCGCCGTTCGACAGGAAACCGAAAACGGTTGATACAGCCGGTTTCTGACACGCTATCGGCTGCTGCCGACACCCGCCCGGCGGCACGCCAGCACCTGTACGAACCGCTGTTGCCCAGCGGTGACAGTCAGCGCACAGAGCACGGACCTTGGACTGTCAATCTTTAGACATCGCCCGAACGGACGGCCGGAAGAACGGCCGGGAAGCCGCAGGGCGAAGAACACCGAGAAGCACCACCGACCACGTCCCTGGGGGGAACCATCCATGTCCGCGCGCGCCCGCCTCCGCCGTTCCGCCGCCGTTGCCTTCGTCGCCGCCGTCACCGCCGGCTCCGCCCTCGCGCTGACCGCCTGCGACCCCGAGACCCAGACCGGCGCCCCGGCCAAGCCCAGCGCCACGGCCTCGAAGAGCGGCTCCCCCGCCGCCTCGGCCTCCGCCTCCGCGAGCGCCTCGACCGCCCCGAGCGCCACCGCCTCCACCGCGGCCCCGTCCTCCGCCGCCCCGGCCACCTCCGCCCCGGCCATGCCGAGCGCGACCCCTACCAAGGCGGCGCTGAACGGCACCGCGGGCAACGGCCTGACGATCAGCAACGGGACCCGCTACGTCGTGATGAACGGCACCGTCGTGGACTTCGGCACCGTGGTGCGTGACCTGGCCTGGTCCCCGGACGGCAAGCACGCCGCCTTCGTCGACGGCGAGGGCAACCTGGAGATGTCCGCCCCCGACGGCAGCAACCGGGTGATGGTCGCCAAGGCCCCGTCCGGCGTCACCTGGTCGCACCCGACCTGGCAGGTCAACGGTGCCGGCGAGAACGGCTACATCAAGGCCCGCAACAACCTGCTCTTCACCGCGGACGACCACGGCACCCTGACCCTGCTCAGCGCCCCGGCGCAGGCCGGCGGCGTCCCGGCGGTCCTCTCGCTGAACCCGTACTTCGACGACGAGAACACCAAGCCGCTCCCGCAGACCGGCAACCTGTGGCCGAACGTGGGCGGCCACGCCGGCACCGCGGTGTACGCCAACCAGGCCGACGGCCAGGTGTACATCCGCGACGACTACCTGCGCCAGCAGGGCGGCGCGGTGACCAAGGGCTCCCAGCCGGCCCTCGGCCCCGACGAGCAGGACGTGGTCTTCGTCCGATCCGTCGGCGGCCACGACCACATCTTCGAGTCCTCGCTGCGCGAGCAGAAGAAGGTCGAGCGCGACCTCACCCCGGACGCGGCCACCGACTACACCGAGCCGGCCGTCTCCAAGGACGGCAAGACCGTCGCCTTCCGCGGCCAGGACGGCGTCTACACCGTCCCGCTCGCGGGCGGCAAGATCGTCAAGGTCTCGGACACCGCCGGCCTGCCCGCCTACCGCTGAACCGTCACCGCTCCGACAGCCGCGCCAACTCGGCCTGCAGCTCCGGCAGCTGACTGTCCGCCGTGTCGTGCGGCAGGTACTCCACCAGGTCGACGAATCGGAACAGCACCCGGTCGGGCGTGATCCCGAACTCGTAGTCGGCGAAGCCGACCACGGCGCCCAGCTCGCCCCGGGCGACCCCCCGGACCACGTGTCCGGTGAGGTCGTCCGGGGCTTCGCTCTGATCGGCCGTCACCCGGCGGCGGGCGTTCGGCCGGGCCAGGTACGGGCAGACCATCGAGGCGTACAGCATGCACGCCCGGTGGCCGGGGCCCTCGAGGGTCGGCGCCATGTTGCGGTACGGGCGGCCGGAGGCCAGCGCCTCGGCGATCGCCGCGCTCTCGGTGGCGCCGACCACCCGCCACACCGGGCCGCGCGGCATCAGGGTGTTGCAGACCGAGCAGAGCCGCTCCCGGGCGCAGGTCGCGCTGCGCTCGTAGTCGGTGAGCGCGAACTGCGGCCGGCCGTCCTCCCACGGGGTGATCGCGGGCACCGGGTAGCCGCGCTCGTCACGCGGGCGGGCGTCCACGGTCGGCGGCATGGGGACGGAGTCGAAGCGCATGCCCCATCCCTATCACGTGCCCGTCCGCTCCCGGCAGGTCACCCGCGCGGTACCGCGTAGGCGGTCAACTCGGCACTTCCGGGTGCGAGTTGTCGCCACTCGCCGGGCACCTCCAGGACCGCGACGGCGGCGGTGGAGAACTTCTCCCGGACCCGCTCCAGCGGCTCGCTCCCCTCGTCCCGGGCCAGCAGCAGCACCAGCTCCTGCACCTCCGGACGGTGCCCGACCAGCAGCACGGTCCGCACCGGCGACGGCAACTCCCTTAGCAGCTGCACGAGTTCATCGGCGTCGGCGCGGTACGCCCGGGGCTCCAGGACCAGGTCGGGGGCGCCGTCGAGCTCGGGTTCGGCCAGCTCCCAGGTCTGCCGGGTGCGGACCGCCGTCGAGCACAGCACCCGGTCCGGCGCCAAGCCGTGCGCGTGCAGCCAGCGTCCGGCCGCCGCCGCGTCGGCCCGGCCGCGTTCGGCGAGCGGGCGCAGTTCGTCGGGGACGTCCGGCCAATCGGACTTGGCGTGCCGCAGCACGATCAACCGCCGGTGTTCGGTCATCCCCCCAGTGTGGCCCGTCCACCCCCCCGCCGCCCCGCCCCCGGCGCGCGCGTGTTGCGTCCGCACGGCCGCCGCGCGGCTGACAGGATGGAAGCCCCGACCCCGTTCCGGAGGCCGCCATGGCTGTCACCGTCCACCTCGCCCAGCAGGACGACGCCGACGAACTGCTCGGCCGCAGCCCGCTGGCCGCGCTCACCGGGATGCTGCTGGACCAGCAGGTGCCCATGGAGAAGGCGTTCGCCGGACCGCTGGTGATCGCCCAGCGGATGGGCGCCGACGACCTCGACGCGCACGCCATCGCCGCGCAGGACCCGGAGGCCTTCGCCGCGCTGTTCGCCGAGAAGCCCGCCGTGCACCGCTACCCCGGCTCGATGGCCAAGCGGGTCCAGCAGCTCTGCGCCTACCTGGTCGAGCGCTACGACGGCGACGCCGAGGCGGTCTGGCGCGACGCCGCCACCGGGAAGGAGCTGCTGAGCCGGCTCAAGGCACTGCCCGGCTACGGCGTGCAGAAGGCGCAGATCTTCCTGGCCCTGCTCGGCAAGCAGTACGGGGTGCGGCCGGAGGGCTGGCGGGAGGCGGCCGGCGCGTACGGCGAGGAGGGCTGCTACCGCTCGGTCGCCGACATCACCGGCCCGGAGTCGCTGCTGAAGGTGCGCGCCACCAAGCAGGAGGCCAAGGCCGCCGCGAAGGCCGCCAAGGGCTGACGCCCCCGGCGGCCCTGACACTCCGTCACGGGGCGGACCGGTACTCCACGGTCAGCAGCGCCCGCCCGAGCGCGTGCGCGGTGAGGTGGAAGCCGACCTGCGCGGCGGGGGTGTCGCGCACCACGCCCAGGCTCGGCACGTCCAGCGCGTGCACCACGAAGACGTAGCGGTGGGCCGGCCCGGGCGGCGGGGCCGCGCCGTCGTAGCGGTGGCCGGGGAAGTCGTTGCGGACGTGGAACGCGCCGCCGGGCAGCGCGTCGTCGGCGGAGCCCGCGCCGCGCGGCAGTTCCACGGTGTCGGCGGGCAGGTCGACGGCCAGCCAGTGCCACCAGCCGGCCGCGGTCGGCGCGTCCGGGTCGTAGCAGGTCACCGCGAAGCTCCGGGTCCCCGCGGGGAAGCCGGACCAGGCGAGCTGCGGCGAGAGGTTCCCGCCGCTGTGCACGTGTGCGTCCGGCATGGTCGCGCCGTCCACCAGGTCGGTGCTGGTCAGCTCGAACGCCGGCACCGGCGGCAGGAAGTCGTATGGCAGCGGGATGCGCGCGGTCATCGGACACCGTCCTCGTCAAAGGTGAAACGGGGGTACCCGCGGCAGTCTACGGAGCGTCAGCTCCCGTCCAGGGACGCCACCGCCGCGCCGAGCGCGGTGTCGGTGCGGCCCAGGTCGAAGACCACGTCGAAGTGGTTGCGCCCGCCGACCAGCAACTGGCGCACCGGCACTCCGGCGGCCCGCGCCGCCGCCGCGAACTCGCCCTGCTGCCGGCCGAACTCGCCGGTCTCGAACTCCCCGAGCGCGACCACCAGCGGGGGCAGCCCGGCCAGTTCGGCGTGCAGCGGGCTGAGCGCCCGCGCCCGTTCCGCGTCCAGCCCGAGCGGGTCGTTGACGTAGGTCAGCGCGATCGGCTCCAGGTCGTACACGCCGCTGAGCAGCGCCGCCCCGGCGATCCGGCCGCGCAGCCGCTCGTCCAGCAGCGCCCACGCCGCCAGGTGCGCGCCCGCCGAGCTGCCGCTCAGCACGATCCGCGAGGCGTCCACCCCGAGCTCCCCGGCGTGCTCCACCAGCCAGCGCACCGCCGCGACCACCTGCCCGACGATCTCCTCCAGCGACCAGCGCGGCGCCAGCCCGTACCCGACCGCCGCGTACGCGATGCCCCGTCGGACGAAGTCCGGCGCCGGGAAGACCGAGTCCTCCTTGCCCAGCTCCTGCCAGTAGCCGCCGTGCACGAACACGTGCAGCGGCGCGCCCGGCCCGGCCGGGAAGAAGTCGATCAGCTCCGGCTCGGCCGTCCCGTACCGCAGCTCGCGGCGCCCGGCCAGCTCCGCGTACGCCCGCTCGCTGCCCCGCGCGTACGCGGCCAGCTCGGCGCCGAAGTCGTCCACCCGGCTGCTCGGCGAGTACTCGCGGTCCAGTTCCCGCTGGTCGAACCCCCGGTAGACCGCCATCGCGCCCGCTCCCCTCACCCAACCAGGTATAGACCAATACAGGAGGCCGCGGTTAGCGTGGTCACTCCCCGTACTTCCTGCTCCGGAGTCGCCCCGTGGAGTCGTCCGTCCTCGCCTTCGCCACCGACCTGCTCGACGAAGGGGCCGACACCTTCTTCGGCAACCTTACCGACCGGGCCGGCGTCGGCGGCGTCACGCTGGCCTCGGTCTACCACGAGGCCAGGGACGTCTTCCCGCACAACCCGCACCGGGTGATCCGCTACCTCGAACCCGGCGCCGCCTACTTCCGGCCCGACCCGGCCCGCTGGGCCGGCCGCCGGCTCGCCCCGCTGCCCTCCAGCGCGATCGGCCGCCACGACCCGTTCGCCGAGGCCGCCGAGGAGACCCGCCGACGCGGCCTCAAGCTGCACGCCTGGACGGTCTTCTGCCACAACGACCGGCTCGGCTTCGCCCACCCCGACTGCGCCCCGGCCAACGCCTTCGGCGACCGCCACCTCACCGAGCTGTGCCCCGCCAACCCCGAGGTCCGGGAGTACTGCCACGGCCTGGTCGAGGAACTCGCCCGCTACGGCGTCGACGCGATCCGGGCCGAGTCCCTGCACTTCCACGGCCTGCGCCACGGCTACCACCACGAGCGCTACTTCGAGGAGCTCGGCCCGGTCACCGAGGCCCTCCTCTCGCTCTGCTTCTGCCCGCACTGCACGGCCGCCGCCACCGCCGCCGGCGTCCCCGCCGAGGACGTCCGCCACGCCGTCCGCACCGAACTGCGCGCGCGTCTCGCCGACGAGGACGCCGCGCTCGCCGCCACCCCGCTCGACCGGATCGCCAACGGCGCCCTCGCCGCCTACGTCGACGTCTCCGCCCGCACCGTCACCACCCTCACCGCCGAACTCGCCGCCACCGCCGCCGCCCACGGCATGCGCCTGACCTTCATGGACGGCGGCGGCCCCGGCACCGGCTGGCTCTCCGGCATCGACCTCCCCGCCCTGGCCGGCGCCGCCCACCAGATCGAGACCCTCGGCTACGCGAAGACCCCCGAAGCGGTCCGCGAGAAGGTCGCCGCGTTCGCCCTGCACGGCGTCCGCCCCGAGTCGATGGCCGTCATCCTCCGCCCGATGGCCTCCGACTGCGACGGCCCCGCCAACCTCGCCGCCAAGATCGCCACCCTGCGCGAACTCGGCGTCCCCGAGGTCGAGTTCTACAACTACGGCCTGATGCGCCTCAGCTCGCTGGACCGCATCGGCAAGGCGCTGGGCTGACCGCCGGCTACCGCCGCCGCTTCGCCGTCCCGAACAGGCTCCGGCTGATCTCCCGTCCCAGCTGCGTCCCCGCCGAGCGGGCGAAGGACTTCAGCGCGGAGCTGTTCAGCAGCGACCCCAGCAGCCCGTCCTCGTCCCGCTCCGCCTCCTCCCGCCGCACCGGCTCCGGCTCCCGCCCGGCCGGCTGCTCCGCCGCGGGCGCCTCCCGCGCGGCGAGCTTCTCGTACGCCGACTCCCGGTCGACCGCGTCCCGGTACTTCCCGTTCAGCGGCGACCGGGCCACCGCCGCCGCCAGCTCCCCCTCCGGCACCGGACCCATCAGCGACTGCGGCGCCCGCAGCCGGGTGGCCGCGACCGGGGTCGGCGCCCCCTTCTCGGAGAGCACCGTCACCACCGCCTCGCCGGTCCCCAGCCCGGTGAGCACCTCGGCCAGGTCGTACGAGGACTTCGGGAAGGTCGACACCGTCGCCTTCAGCGCCTTCGCGTCGTCCGGGGTGAACGCCCGCAGCGCGTGCTGCACCCGGTTGCCGAGCTGGGCCAGCACGTCGGCGGGGACGTCCTTCGGGGTCTGGGTGACGAAGAAGATGCCGACGCCCTTGGAGCGGATCAGCCGCACGGTCTGGGTGATCGCCTCCAGGAAGGCCTTCGAGGCGCCCTTGAACAGCAGGTGCGCCTCGTCGAAGAAGAACACCAGCTTCGGCCGGTCGAGGTCCCCGACCTCCGGCAGCTGCTGGTAGAGGTCGGCCAGCAGCCACATCAGGAAGGTGGAGAACAGCCGCGGCCGGTCCTGCACGGCGGGCAGCTCCAGCACCGACACCACCCCGCGCCCGTCGTCGGCGGTGCGCAGCAGGTCGGCGGTGTCGAACTCCGGCTCGCCGAAGAACGCGCCCGCGCCCTGGTTCTCCAGCACCGTCAGGGAACGCAGGATCACCCCGGCGGTGGCGGCGGAGAGTCCGCCGATGCCCTTCAGCTCGTCCTTGCCCTCGGGCGAGGTGAGGAAGCCGATCACCGCGCCGAGGTCCTTGAGGTCGTAGAGCTCCAGGCCGTTGCGGTCGGCGTAGGAGAAGACCAGCGAGAGCGAGGCCTCCTGGGTCTCGTTCAGCTCCAGCACCTTGGCCAGCAGCAGCGGTCCGAAGCTGGTGACGGTGGCTCGGATCGGGGTGCCGGTGCCGAGGCCGCCGAGTGCGTAGAACTCGGCCGGGCAGCCCGCGGCGGTCCACTCCTGCCCGACCTCGGCGGCCCGCGCGGTGAGCTTCGCACCGCCCTCACCGGGGGCGGAGATCCCGGAGACGTCGCCCTTGACGTCGGCGAGGAAGACCGGGACGCCCGCCGCGGAGAGTTGTTCGGCGATCAGCTGCAGCGTCTTGGTCTTGCCGGTGCCGGTCGCCCCGGCGACCAGCCCGTGCCGGTTGAGCACCCCGAGCGGGATGCGCACCTGGGCGTCGCGGTAGGCGGTCGCGCCCTGCAGCACCGCGCCGAGCCGCAGTGCCGGTCCGTCGAAGGCGTAGCCCGCGGCGATCTCGGCGACCGGCGCGGGCAGTTCGGCGGCGGCCCCGGCGGGGGCGGCGGCGGTCGCGGATTCGGCCCCGGCGGAGTTGGTGTCGGCGGTCATGTCCTCGGATCTCCCCGGACGGATCGGTGGAAAAGGCTGCTCTTCCCATCAAAACGCCCAGCTCCCGGCTTGCCCGGTCAACGCACCGCTTGTCCGGCTTGCTGCGCCCGCCGCGCCCCAAACGGTAGGCTTTCCGTGTGATCTTCAAGCGCATCGGCAACGGGCGGCCGTACCCCGACCACGGACGGACCAGCACCCGCCAGTGGGCGGACGTCGCGCCGCGTCCGGTGCGGCTCGACCAGTTGGTGACCACCAAGGGCCAGTTGGACCTGGAGACCCTCCTCGCCGAGGACTCCACGTTCTACGGCGACCTCTTCGCCCACGTGGTGAAGTGGCACGGCGACCTGTACCTGGAGGACGGACTGCACCGCGCGGTGCGGGCCGCGCTCCAGCAACGGCAGGTGCTGCACGCCCGCGTGCTGGAGATGGACTGAGGGTCCGTCACCCGCCCGGCGGCAACCGGCGGACCGTGTCGGTACGTCCTTTCGAGTGCCGTCGTACTCCGGATGATGATCATCCAGTACCTTCGGGGCCGTTGTCGGATTAATCTGCTGACTACGACGGTTCACGCAGCTCGCGCCGCACCGCGGTCACCGGCACCCCACCCTGGCACCTAGGGGGAGACAGACCATGAGCATGTTGACTCCCCGGGGATTGAAGGGGAAGCAGTACCGGGTCACCGGAAACGCCTATCCCCGGCTGGGGCGCCCGCCGCGCCGCGGCCGGAAGGTCGCCCTCGGCCTCGGCGGCGTCCTGACCCTCGCCCTGGTCTCGGTCGGCGGCGTCCAGCTGTACGACGTCTTCACCGGTCACGGCAGGCACGCCTCCGCGCAGGCCTGCGCCACTCCCAGCAACTCCGGCAAGCCGCTCGCCGCGCCGACGCCGGCGGGCTCAGGTTCGCCCGCCGCGAGCGCCCCGGCCTCGCCCGGCGCCCCGGCGCCGGCCGCCAGCAACACGGCCGTCCCGCAGCCGCAGGCGGTCACCGTGAACGTCTACAACGCCACCGGCAAGGCGGGCCTGGCCGCCCACACCGCCGACGAGCTCAAGAAGCGCGGCTTCACCGTCGGCAAGGTCGGCAACGCGCCCACCGCGCTGGACAAGAAGGTCCCCGGTACCGCCCAGGTGATCAGCGGTCCCGGCGGACTCGGCGCCGCCACCCTGCTGGTCTCCCAGGTCGCCACGGCCACCTCCACCGAGGACACCCGCGCCGACGCCAGCGTCGACCTGGTGATCGGCGACACCTTCAGCGCGCTCGCCGACCCCACCCAGGCCGCCGCCGCCCTCGCCGAACTCACCAAGCCGTCGCCCACCCCGGAGCCCGGCCACTGCTGAGCCGTCCGGCCCGTCCGACCCTGGTGTCCCGGCGCGGACAGCAGGAACCGCCCGCGGAGAGGAATCCTCTCCGCGGGCGGTTCTTCGTTCACCCGCGGTCAGCCGGCCGTGCCGTACAGCCGGTCGCCCGCGTCGCCGAGGCCCGGGACGATGTAGCCGTGCTCGTTGAGGCGCTGGTCGAGGGCCGCCGTCACCACGGTCACCGGCTGGCCGGCGAGCTCGCGCTCCATCAGCGCGACGCCCTCCGGCGCGGCCAGCAGCACGACCGCCGTGACGTCGGTGGCACCGCGCTCCAGCAGCATCCGGATCGCGGCGACCAGGGTGCCGCCGGTGGCGAGCATCGGGTCGAGCACGTAGACCTGCCGGCCGGACAGGTCGTCCGGCATCCGGGTCGCGTACGTGGAGGCCTCGAGGGTCTCCTCGTTGCGGACCATGCCGAGGAAGCCGACCTCGGCGGTGGGCAGCAGCCGGGTCATGCCGTCGAGCATGCCGAGGCCGGCCCGCAGGATCGGGACGACCAGCGGGCGCGGGTAGGAGAGCCGGGTGCCCATGGTGACGGCGACCGGGGTGGTGATCTCGACGGTCTCGGTGCGGACGTCCCTGGTCGCCTCGTACGCGAGCAGGGTGACCAGCTCGTCGGTGAGCCGACGGAAGGTCGGCGAGTCCGTGCGCTCGTCGCGCAGGGTGGACAGCTTGTGGGCGACCAGCGGGTGGTCGACGACGTGGAGACGCATGGGAACGACGATAACGGCCGTCGGCACGTGCGTACGACTCCGCACGGTCGCGCCGCGACCCGCCGCGGCCAGCTCGGCGGGCGGGAGGAATGACCGAAGAGCGCGCTTTCCTGTGGTATTGGACGGACGCATCTGGGAAAGTCGGAACCTATGAAGAGCAACCCGACGCGGGCGACCACCGCCGGCGCGGGCGGGTCCGGCTCGACAGACGAGGCCCGTCCGACGCCCCAGACAGCCGCCGAGACTGCCGCGGAACGGCGCAAGCGCCGGGCCGTCTTCCTGCGGGAGCTCGCCGAGGCCAGAGAGCTGCGCGCCCGGGTGCAGCCACGACGGACCAAGGAGCGCCGGCTGCGCGAGGCCCTGCGGATGCGCACCTTCCGGATCTGATCCTCCCGCTCCCGGCCGCCGTCCCCGACCGCGCGCCGCGGGCCGTCCCCGACCGCGCGCCGCGGCCTCCGGACGCCCCGCGCCCCCACCGCAGTTGCGCCCCGTGAGCCCCCGAACGCCCCCACCCGAACGGGTTTGAGCGCCGTGATCGACGCGCGCGGCGGCCGCAACCCGGCCATTCCGACACGACCTGCGAAGACGCGCTGCCGAACACCCCCCGCAGCGGCGGGCTTTCTGTCACGATGCCGTGGGGGCGGTCCGAACAGCGGACCGCCTGCTGGCGCGGGGGCGGCCGGACCGCACCCGCCCGAGATCGCCGACAGCCGAGACCAATCTTGGGAGTGTCCCTGGTGGCGTACTTCGCTGCAGTGCTTGCTCGCACCGGTGCCGGGTGGAACGTGAGCGAGACCGAACTCGACGACGTAGAGACCCTGGCCGACCTGACCGACCTGGCCCGCGAGGCGGCGGACGACGACGACACCGTGCTGGTCTTCATCGAGCAGGAGGACGCCTGGTTCGCCGTCCTGCGCATCGACGGTGAGGACGACCCGCGGATCTTCGTCTCCGACGCGGCGGCGGCGGCGCGCAGTTCGTACGGCTCGGTGCTCACCGACGAGCTGATCGAACAGGACGGGGAGGCCGACTTCGACGACCTGGACGGGCTGGTCGCCGAGCTCGACGAGGACGACGAGGCGGCCGCCGAGGCCGAGGACGAGGACGACGACGAGCCCGCGGGCGGTCGGGGCGGCGCCCCGGTCGGGCCGATCGGGGACTCCGAGCTGCTGACCGAGTTCGGCATGGCCGCCGCGGACCTGCTGGACCTGGCCGGCGAGGGCGCGGCGCCGGGCGACGCGCTGGGCGAGATCGCCGAGGCGCTGGGCTGCAGCGAAGTCCTGGAGGCCGTT
The DNA here is from genome assembly GCF_040678815.1 of Kitasatospora sp. NPDC049285. Taxonomy (NCBI): domain Bacteria; kingdom Bacillati; phylum Actinomycetota; class Actinomycetes; order Kitasatosporales; family Streptomycetaceae; genus Kitasatospora; species Kitasatospora sp. NPDC049285. The sequence continues at coordinate 34,217 of NZ_JBFAQR010000053.1, forward strand.
CGGTAGCGGCGGGCCCGGTGTCCGACACTGGGTCCATGCAGCCCGTCCCCAGCTCGCCCCTCATCGTCGACGAACGGCCGCGGATCGCCCCGCTGCCCGCCCCCGAGCGCCCCGATCCGGTCCGCGACCGGTGGACCCGCCAGATGCGCCTCGCCATCGAGGAGGCCGCGCTGGCCACCGCCACCGGTGACGTCCCGGTCGGGGCGCTCGTCCTGGGTCCCGACGGCGAGCTGCTCGGCCGGGGCCGCAACGTCCGCGAGGCGGTGGGCGACCCCACCGGGCACGCCGAGGTGGTGGCGATCCGCGAGGCCGCCCGCGCCGTCGGGGAGTGGCGCCTCAGCGGCTGCACGCTGGTGGTCACCCTGGAGCCGTGCACGATGTGCGCCGGCGCGATCGTCCTCTCCCGGCTGGACCGCGTCGTCTACGGCGCCCTCGACCCGAAGGCCGGCGCGGCCGGGTCGCTGTTCGACGTCATCCGCGACAACCGCCTCAACCACCGCCCCGAGGTGGTCCCCGGCGTACTCGCCGACGACTGCACCGCCCAGCTGCGCGCCTTCTTCGACACCCAGCGCTGACCCCCGCGCCCCGAACTCCCCCCGATACGGATTTCGTCCCGCCCAGGCCCATCCGGTAGAGTTCCCCTCGGTAGCGTGTCCGAGCGGCCAAAGGAGCACGCCTCGAAAGCGTGTGTGGGGGCAACTCCACCGTGGGTTCGAATCCCACCGCTACCGCTCTCGATCGAAGGGCCCTGACTGAGCATCAGTCGGGGCCCTTCGGCGTTTCCGGGCGACGGGGTCGGCGGGTGGGGGTCTACGGGGCGTCAAACTGGATTGCCGGGGCGGCAGTTGAGGGATGATGCGGGCATGGGGAGTGTGCGCTGGCGGGTGGCGGTGTGGGGCGGGGCCGTGGTCTCGATGGCGGGGCTGGCGGTGTTCCTGTGGAGCGAGGGGCTGGAGCGGGCCAACCAGTGGGCGGGCGTGCTCGGGCTGTTCGCGGGGGTCGCGGGACTGGCGCTGACGGTCACCGGCGGCGTGCGCGGTCGCGGCGGCGGCCAGTCCGCGGACGGGACGGCGGCGGGCGGCTCGGTGCGCCTGGTGCGGGACGTGAAGGGCGACGTGGTGATCGTCCGCCCCTCGGCGGGCGGCCCGGTCCCGGAGGCGGCGGTACCGCCCGCCGAGGGCGGTGGTGACGGGCAGTCGGTGCGCGGGGTGCGCGCGGGCGGGGACGTCGACCTGGTGGACGGCGTGGACGGCTCGGTGCGCTTCGGCGAGCAGCCGTGAGCGGGGGCCTGTGGCGGCGGCTGTTCGGCGCCGAGGAGGCCGGCCGGACCACGCAGTCGGCGGACCACGCGCAGGTCGGCGGCGACGTCACGCAGATCGCGCACGCGGAGCGCGTGCAGATCACCGTCGGCCCGCCCGCGGCGCCGCCCGGCGACCCGGAGCAGGCCCGCCGCGGCTACGCGCTGCGCCTGCGCGAGCGCTACCAGCGGCTCGACCTGGAGGTGCTGACCCCGCTGTCGGAGCAGGACGAGCACCCGGCGGTGCACCTGCGCGAGGTGTTCGTGCCGCAGCTGGTGCGGGCCGACCCGCCGCCGGTGGAGCTGCCCCGGGAGCTGCTGCGGCGGCTCGCCGCGGAGGGCGAGCTGGACCGCCAGGAGCTGCCGCCCGGCGTGGAGCGGGAGACGGTGCGCCGGGTGCAGGAGGCGTACCGGCGGCGGCCCGCGGTGCCGGTGCTGCCGCTGCTGGCCGGCCCGGACGGGCACCGGGCGGTGCTGCTGGGCGACCCGGGTTCGGGGAAGTCGACGCTGGCGCGGTTCCTGTGCCTGGCGCTCACCGAGCCGCTGATCCGCCCGGGGGCGCCCGTCCCGGAGGAGGTCGCGGCGCTGGCCGGGCGGCTGCCGCTGATCGTGGAGCTGCGCCGGTACGCGGACGCGGAGTGGCGCGGTCGCACCTTCGAGGACTTCCTGGTCCACCTGTACGACACCGAGGGCCTGGGCCTGCCCGCGGAGCTGCTGCACCGTCAGCTGGAGGAGGACGCGGCCCGCACCCTGGTGCTCTTCGACGGCCTGGACGAGCTGTTCGACCCGCAGGTACGGGAGACCGCGAGCCGCCGGATCGCCGCGTTCGCGGCCCGCTACCCGCAGCTGCGGGTGGTGGTGACCTCGCGGGTGATCGGCTACCGGCGGGAGCCGCTGGACGGGGCGGGCTTCGGCCACTACATGCTGGAGGACCTGGACCTCGGCCAGATCGAGGAGTTCGCGGCCCGCTGGTACGGCAACGCCTGCCCGAACGACCCCGCGGAGGCGGCCCGGCTGCGCCGCCGGGCGATGGCGGCGATCCAGGCGTCGGCGCCGGTGCGGGAGCTGGCGGGCAACCCGCTGATCCTGACCATCCTGGCGATCATCGGCCGCCGCCGGGAGCTGCCGCGGGACCGGCGCACCGTGTACGAGCACGCGGTGGCGGTGCTGGTGGAGCACTGGGACCCGTCGAAGTACCTGCAGGACCGCCGGGTGGACGGCGGGATGCCGTACCTCGCCTCGGAGGACCGGCTGGAGCTGCTGCGGCTGGTGGCCCGGCGGATGCAGGAGGGCGGTGACGGCATCGCGGCCAACCACATCCCGGGCGCGGAGCTGCTGGCCTCCTTCGAGCAGTACCTGCGCGAGCGCTACGAGCTGCCCGCGGACCGGGCCGCGCCGGTGGCCCGGGCGATGCTGCAGCAGTTCCGGGAGCGCAACTTCATCCTCAGCCGGTTCGGCGGCGAGGTGTACGGCTTCGTGCACCGGGCGTTCCTGGAGTACCTGGCGGCCGCGGACATCGCCTACCGGTTCAACCGGGAGCGCTCGCTGACGGAGGCCCAGCTGCTGGACGGGGTGTTCGCCCGGCGCTGGCGGGACCCGGCCTGGCGCGAGGTGCTGCTCCTGCTGGCCGGGGAGCTGGACGAGCGCTTCGTCGGCGAGGCGGTCTCCCGGCTGCTGGCCGCCGCCCCGGCGCTGCCCAGCGCGCTCGGCGAGGCGCCGGACTGGCTGGTGCTGGCGGTGCGCTGCCTCGGCGAGGTGCGCAAGCTCGGCCTGGTGGCGGCGCAGAGCATCGCGGTGGTGGACGCCCTGGTGGCACTGTTCGAGTCGTACGCGGCGGAGGGCTCGACCTACCTGCTGGGCGACACGGTGGAGGCGCTGGACGGGCTGCGGCCGGTGCTGGCGGGACTCGGCCCGCACTGGGTGGGCCGGGAGCGGTTCCTGCGCTGGTACCTGGTGTACGGGCACCACGCGCAGTTGGAGTCGCCGACCCTGGCGGAGGTCGGCTCGCTCGCTGCGCGGCTGGCCTGCGCGCTGCAGCTGAACGATCCGCGCGGCCCGCTGGTGCTGCGTGCCTGGGCCGAGCACGGCTGGTCGGTGGCGCTGCGGGCGGCCGCGTTCGGCGCGCTGGCGGAGGGCTGGGCGGGCGACCCGGACACCGCGGCGTTCGTCCGGCTGCGGATCGAGCAGGACCCGGACCAGCTGACCCGGGAGGCCGCGATCGACGCGCTCGCCGAGGGCTGGGCGGGCGACGCGGAGAGCGCGGCGTTCCTGCACGAGCGGGTCGCCGCGGTGCGCGGCCGGAACCGGCTGAGCGAGATGCTGGCGCTCGGCAAGGGCTGGACGGACGAGGCGCCGGCCCAGGAGCTGTTGCGGGAGATCGCGGCGGCCGAGCCGCAGGCGGAGATCCGCGGGTTGGCGGTGTTGGCGCTCACCGTGAACGGCCGGATCGGCACCGAGTTGGCGGAGTTCCTGCGCGAGCGGGTGCGCGCCGACCCGGACCACACGGTGCGGGTGATGGCGCTGGGGGCGATCTGCCTGCAGCCCGCCGAGGACCCGCGCAACGCGCCGTTCCTGCGCGAGCTGGCCGAGTCGGACAAGGACCCGCAGGTGCGGGCGGCGGCGCTCGGCGGGCTGGCCCACGGCTGGGCGGGCGACGCGCAGGTGGCGGCGTACCTGTGCCGCCAGGTCGCCGCGGACCCCGACCCGATCGTGCGCCGCCGGACGCTGTCGGTGCTGGCCCGGCGCTGGGCGGGCGACCCGCAGGTCGCCGAGCACCTGCAGGGCTTCGCCGCGGCGGACCGGGTGCCGGACGTGCGGGCGTTCGCGCTGGCGCTGCTCAGCCAGGGCTGGGCGGGCGATCCGCGGGTGGCGCTGTTCCTGTTCGAGCGGGCCGCCGGGGACGGGCCCGGCCGGGCGCTGGCCACCCGCGAGCTGGCGGCGCACTTCGGCGCCGATCCGGAGCTGGACGCGTTCGTCCGCGAGCAGGCCGAGCACTCCCCCGACCCGGTGGTGCGCGGCGCGGTGCTCACCGCCCTGTCGAACCGTCAGGACCCGGGCGCGGCGGCCCGTTCGCTGTTCCTGGACCGGGCCGTCGCCGACCCCGACGCGTACACCCGCGACCTCGCGCTCAGCGCGGTGGTGCGGTGCTTCGACGGGGAGCCGCGGGCCGCCGCGCTGCTGCTGGAGCGGGCGGCGGGGCTGCGCGAGGCGGACGTGCGGTTGGCGGTGCTGCGGGCGCTGCTGGCGCACCGGTCGGAGGATCCGGCGGTGTGGGAGCTGCTGCGGGAGCGCGCGGTGGGCGACCGTTCGGCGCCGATCCGGGCGATCGCGCTGCACGCGCTGTCGCGCCGGCGGGGTGCCGGTCCCGGTGCCTGGGCGCTGCTGCGCGAGCGGGCCACCGCCGATCCGGACCCGCTGCCGCGCCGGGTGGCGCTGCGCGGGCTGGTCGGGGCGCCGGAGCGGGACGCGGTGGTGGAGCTGCTGCGCTGGCGGTCGGTGGAGGACGAGAGTCCGGAGGTGCGGGTGGCGGCGCTGCGCGGGCTGGCGTTCGGGCGGCCGGACGCGGCGACGGCGGTGCTGCTGGCGGCGCGGGCCGGGGCGGAGCGGGTCCCGCTCGCGGCGGCCGAGGCGGAGCGGCTGCTGGACCTGGTCCGGCCCGCCGGGGAGCCGCCGGCGCTGCCGCACTGAGCGGTCGGGCGGCCGGGGAACGGCGAACGGCCCCGCACTCCCGGGCGGTTACCACCGTCGCCGGGGAGTGCGGGGCCGTCTCGAACCTCGCGGTCCGTGGTGGGGGCAGCAGCTCCGGGGGACGAGCTGCTGCCCCGATCGGAGGTCCCACAACCGGTGCCGCGTTCGGGGGGAAGCCGCGGCGCCCGGTCCCACAGCGGGGACCTCCGGATCGCCGTACCGGAGATTCCTGCCAGATCCTCGGTACATCAACCATCCTGCCGCGCCAGGGGGGTGGCCACATCCGGAGAAAGCCCTGTGGGCGGGGGACCTTCGTCCCGCCGGGTGAACAAGGCCCTCACCCCTTGCGCCGTCCGGTGGATAAGCTGCCGGGTGGCAGGGCCGCTCGGGGAGAAGGCGGCGGCCCACATCAGGGAGGCGGCCCGTTCGATGGCTCAGGCGAAGAAGGTGGCCATGTGGGTCCTGGTCATCTTCGTCATCTACACGATCATCACCTCGCCGGTCCGCGCGGCCGAGCTGGTGCAGCAGGGCTTCATCGGGATCTCGGACGCGGCGAAGGCGGTCGGCGCTTTCATGACCGGACTGGTCCGCTAGTACCGTGGCGGGGTTCGTCCTTCGGGGGCGCCCTCCCGACGGGACGTGCCTCCCTCACCCGCGAGGAGCGGCATCGTGATCCGGCACCTGGTCCTGTTCAAGCTCAACTCCGGCGTCGCCCAGGACGACCCGCGGGCGGTCGCCGGCGCGGAGGCGTTCGCCGGGCTCGGCGCGCTGATCCCCGAGCTGCGCGAGTGGGAGTGCGGCTGGAACACCACCGACCGTGACATCGCCTACGACTTCGCGATCAACAGCCTGGTCGAGGACCGCGACGCGCTGGCCGCGTACCTGGGCCACCCGGCGCACCAGGCCGCCGCCGGGCAGTGGCGCGAGTTCGCCACCTGGGTGATCGCGGACATCGAGGTCTGAGCACACATCGCACACGCACGACCCCGACGACCCCCGGCCTCCGCGCGAGGCCGGGGGTCGTCACGCACTGCGCCGAATGCTGGACGCCCCGTCAACACGCCTCCGCCCGGTGCTTGCCCGGTAGTGGAGCGACTTGTGATGCTATGACCGGTTTTGCCGGAAATTTTGGCGAGGTGATTCGACGAGGGAGGGGTGACGTGTCCGTGCGGACGCAGGACAGTGCGCCGGAGGACCGGCTCGAGGACGTGCCGGACCCCGCCGAGCTGGCCGCGCGCCGCTCCGGCGGGCGGGGCGCGATGGACGTCCGCACCCTGACCCGGGTGCTCTTCGAGCGGCTCGCCGAACTCCCGCCCGACGCCCCGGAACGGGCCCGGGTCCGCTCCGCGCTGATCGAGATCAACATCCCGCTGGTGCGCTACGCCGCGACCCGCTTCCGCAGCCGCAGCGAACCGATGGAGGACATCGTCCAGGTCGGCACCATCGGCCTGATCAACGCCATCGACCGCTTCGACCCCACCCGCGGCGTCCAGTTCCCCACCTACGCGCTGCCCACCATCCTCGGCGAGATCAAGCGCTACTTCCGCGACAACGTCCGCACCATGCACGTCCCGCGCCGCCTGCAGGAGCTCTGGGTCCAGGTCAGCGGCGCCATGGAGGAGCTGACGGTCACTCACGGCCGGGTCCCCAAGGTCCCCGAGATCGCCGCCAACCTGCGCATCCCCGAGGAGGACGTCCGGGCCTGCCTGGACGCCGGCCGCGCCTACAACGCCGCCTCCCTGGAGGCCGCCCAGGAGCACGAGGGCGGCCTCGCCCTGCTCGACCGGCTCGGCTACGAGGACTCCGCCCTCACCGACGTCGAGCACCGCGACATGGTCCGCCACCTGCTGGTCCAGCTCCCCGAGCGGGAGCGGCGGATCATCATGCTCCGGTTCTTCGCCAACCTGACGCAGTCGCAGATCTCCACCGAGCTCGGCATGTCCCAGATGCACGTCTCCCGGCTGCTCTCCCGCATCCTCACCCGGCTGCGCACCGGCAACTCCTGGGAGGAGTGACCCCGGCCCGCGTCGCGGCGCGTTACCGCCTCGTGACGACTCGCGACGTTCGGGTTTGCCGGGGCCGGTGTGCCGGTATTGACCTTTCAGACAGCGCCAGTCGGGAACCACCGTGCGGTGGTGACCGTTGGACGGACAGTCACGAGGGGGTGGGCGCGTGTCCGCAGAACCGGGCAGTGCGGTCGTCGAGGCCGTCGTCGTACAAATCCCGGCCCAGGCCGGACCCGTCGAGGTCCCGGACCGGGCCCTGGACACACGGACGCTCTCCCGCGCCCTGTTCCGCAGACTCGCCGCGCTCGACGCCGGCAGCGCGGAGCACGCCTACGTCCGCGACACCCTGATCGAGCTCAACCTGCCGCTGGTCCGGTACGCCTCCGCGCGCTTCCGCAGCCGCAACGAGCCGATGGAGGACATCGTCCAGGTCGGCACGATCGGCCTGATCAAGGCGATCGACCGCTTCGACCCCGAGCGCGGCGTCGAGTTCCCGACCTTCGCCATGCCCACCGTGGTCGGCGAGATCAAGCGCTTCTTCCGCGACACCAGCTGGTCGGTCCGGGTCCCGCGCCGCCTGCAGGAACTCCGCCTCGCCCTCACCAAGGCCGGCGACGAGCTCTCCCAGCGGCTCGACCGCTCCCCCACCGTCCCCGAACTCGCCGTCTACCTCGGCGTCTCCGAGGACGACGTGGTCGAGGGCCTCGCGGTCGGCAACGCCTACACCGCGAGCTCCCTCGACTCCACCCCCAGCGAGGACGACGGCGGCGACGGCCCGCTCGCCGAACGCCTCGGCTACGAGGACCTCGCCCTCGAAGGCGTCGAGTACCGCGAGTCCCTCAAGCCCCTGCTCGCCAAGCTCCCGCCCCGCGAGCGCCGGATCATCATGCTCCGCTTCTTCGGCAACCTGACCCAGTCCCAGATCGGCGAGGAGATCGGCATCTCCCAGATGCACGTCTCCCGGCTCCTGACCAAGACCCTGGCCCAACTGAGGGAGGGCCTGACCGCGGAGGGCTAGAACGGCTGTCCGTCCGGGAGGCCTCCATGCGCCCGGGCCTCGCCGCGCCCCGGAACCCGACCGCCGCGAACCCCCGCCGTTCCCCGGGCCCCTAGATGGTGCAAGTGGCCCTGAGCTTGGACAGGGTGCCTTCGTCGAGCCCCAGGCCGTCGTGCCAGAAGTGCTCGAAGGTGGGCCAACCGGCCGTGAGCTCCTCGAAGGCGGCGTCGAGGTAGGCGGCCTCCGCGCGGGCCAGCGGTCGCAGGACCGCCTCCGTGCGGGCGATCAGGTGCGCGGCGCGGTCGTTGGTGAGGAGGTAGTCCGCCAGGACGGCCTCGCGGGGGACGCCGAGGGCGGTGAGCAGGAGCGCGGCGGTCCAGCCGGTGCGGTCCTTGCCGGCGGTGCAGTGGAACAGGACGGGGCCGCCGTCCGCGTCGGCGATCAGCCGCAGGACCGCGGCGAACCGGCTGCGGGCGCCGGCGTCGGTGACGAACCAGCGGTACATCGCGGTCATCATCGCGGTGGCCCGGCCACCCCCGAGCGCCTCCTGCTTGGCCCGCTCGTCGCCGCCCGCCAGGGCACGTCGCAGGGTGACGTACAGATCGAAGTCCGCCGCGAACACCGGCAGGTGATGCAGCGTCGGCCCGAACCCGTCCAGGGCCGGGACGGTGAGGGCGGCGTTGGCGTCGACGGGCAGCACGGCGACCGGGAGGCCGGGTATCAGGTCGGGGCCGTGGTGGCGGACCTCGTCGAGGCTGCGCAGGTCGACCACGTGCCGCAGGCCGAGGCCGCCGAGCAGCTCCCGGTCGCGGTCGCCGAGCCGGCTGAGCGCCTCGGTGCGCAGCAGCGCGCCGGGGCGGACGGTGCGGCCGTCGGCGGTGCGGTAGCCGCCGAGGTCGCGGGCGTTGGCGGCGGCGGCCAGGCCGAGACTGCGGGCGGTCTCGGTGGAGGGCGCGGTCACGGGGCCTCCTCGCGGGGAGCGGTCGGTCCCGGCCAGTGTAGGCACGCCACGGTGCGGGACCGCCCGGGTGGGCCGGCGGTCCCGCGCGGGCCGGGTGTTACTTGACGGCCAGCCAGATCACGGCGGCCACGACCGCCAGGGCGACCAGGGCGCCGATGACGATCACCGGGGTGCGGTTCGGGGACGAGTTGCCGTAGGTGGTGACGGTGCCCGGGGCCTGCGCGGCCGGGGCCTCGTCGACGAACGCCCGGAACATCTGGGTCGAGCCGGCGGGGTCGTAGTCGTTGTCAGCCATGGACGGGACTCTAGCCAACCCGGGGTGCCCGCCGACACCCCGGACCCGGTCCGCGTCCGGGTCTGCACCGAGCCCTCACCTCGGGTGACGGCGGGATGAACGCCACGCCCGGGCGGAATCAAGCCGGACCCGAACGGGTTGTGGCGTCTCATGACGACCAGTGACGCCCCACGGGTGACCCTCGGCCCCTCCGACCTCGCGGTCTCCCCGCTCGCCCTCGGCGGCAACGTGTTCGGCTGGACGGCCGACCGGGACCGGTCCTTCGCCGTGCTGGACGCGTACACCGCGGCCGGCGGCAACTTCATCGACACCGCCGACGTCTACTCCGCGTGGGCGCCGGGCAACTCCGGCGGCGAGTCGGAGACGGTGATCGGCGAGTGGCTGCGCAGCCGCGGCAACCGCGAGCAGGTGGTGATCGCCACCAAGGTCGGCATGCTGGCCGGCCTGGACGACCTGAAGGCCGCGACCCTCAAGCGCGGCGCCGAGCAGTCGCTGCGCCGCCTCGGCGTGGAGCGGATCGACCTCTTCTACACCCACCGGGACGACCTCGACACGCCCGTCGAGGAGATCGTCACGGCGCTGGACGAGCTGGTCCGCGAGGGCAAGGTGCGGGAGGTCGCCGCCTCCAACATCGGCCCGGAGCGGCTCGCCGCCTCGCTCGCCTTCGCCGCCCGCGAGGGCCTGGCCCGGTACGTGGCGGTGCAGCCGCACTACAACCTGGTCTCCCGCGACACCTACGAGGGCGCGCTCGCGGACGTGGCGGCCGAGCACGGGCTGTCCGCCGTCCCGTACTTCGCGCTCGCCTCCGGCTTCCTGACCGGCAAGTACCGGCCGGGCGCGGTGGTGGACAGCGTCCGGGCGCAGGGCGCGGGCCGCCACCTGGACGATCCGCGCGGCCTGCGGGTGCTCGCCGCGCTGGACACCGTGGCGCTGGCGCACGGCGTCGAGGTGGCCACCGTGGCGCTGGCCTGGCTGGCCGCGCAGCCGACCGTCGCCGCGCCGCTGGCCAGCGCCCGCACCGTCGAGCAGCTGCCGCCGCTGCTGGCCGCGGCCGGTCTGGTGCTGACCGAGTCGGAGCTGAAGCTGCTCAGCGAGGCGTCCGCCTGACGCTCCGTCGGGAACGCAAAACGGCGCCCTCCCGCACGAGCGGGAGGGCGCCGTCGGCTCCGCCCGTCAGGGGCGGCCGAAGAAGTCCGGGTAGTAGCCGCTGTTCAGGCGGGAGATCCGGACGTTCTTGCCGGGGCGCGGGGCCTCCACGTACGTCCCGTCGCCGAGGTAGATCGCGACGTGGTGGATGCCGGAAGCCCGGCCGTTGTTCGACCAGAAGACCAGGTCACCGCGCTGGAGCTGCCCCGAGCTGATCGGGGTGGTGGCCCGGTACTGGTCGTCGGCGACCCGCGGGGTGGAGATCCCGGCCCGGCGGTACGCCTGCTGGACCAGGCCCGAGCAGTCGAAGCCGTCCGGGCCGTTGCCGCCCCACACGTACGGCTTGCCGACCTGCGCCAGCGCGTAGGAGACCGCGGCCTCGTACCCGCTGGACGCCGCGGGGGCCCGGGTCCGGCCGCCCGTGTCGCCGGTGCGCTGGAGGTAGACGTCGTAGTGGCTGGTGTAGCGCCACTCGCCGGCCGCGTTCTTGAACCAGTACACCGAACCGTCCCAGCCCTGGCGGATCCCGCCGGACGAGGAGGACGGCGCGGCGGGCTGCGGCGCGGACTTCGACTGGGCGGCGGACTGGCCGGTGCGGGAGAGGTAGACGTCGTACCACTTGGTGTAGCGCCATTCCCCGGCGGCGTTCTTGAACCAGTACACCGAGCCGTCCCAGCCGGGGCCGCTCGGCGCGGGCATCGCGTGCGCGGTGCCCGCCCCGAGGCCGAGCCCGGCGATGCCCGCACCCGCCAGCACCGTCGTGGCCAGGCAGGTCGACCGGACGAGGCGGTCTATTCGGCCCGCCCGTTCGGTCGCGCCGGACCCGGCGGTCCGGCGCACCGGACGGGCGCAGTACGCGCACCGGCAGGCTGACGCGCCGTCGGACTCGGCGAAGGCCGGCAGCGGGGCGTCGGACCAGTCCGGCAGGTCGGCGGGGTCGGTGGATATCGAGGCGAGCGCGGTCGTCACGCGGGTTTCCCTTCCTTGCGGTGCGGCCGGGCGGCCGGGGCGGGCACCGAGGCGGTGACCCCGGCCGGGGCGACGAACGCGACCAGCAGCTGCTCCATCAGGGCGCTGCGCGCGCTGTCGTCCAACTCGTGGGCGGTGGCCCGCTCCAGGCGGCGCACCGCGAGCGCGGCGGCCTCCACCGCGTCGTCCACCAGCACGGTCCGCAGACCGGCGTCCAGGTCGGCGAGCCGGCGGCGGCGCATCGACTCGGAGACCTCCGGCGCGTAGTCCAGCGCCAGCGGCTGCACCGAGTACACCTCGATACCGGTCGGCGCGGTCTCCGCGGCCAGCGCCCGGGTCAGCTCCTCGGCGAACCACTGGCCGTCGCGCAGGGCCGGGCCGGGCGCGGAGTCGGAGTCGCAGGGCAGAACGGAGGCGGTCCGGGTGAGAACGGCCTGCACCTGCTCGCGCAGATACGTTTCGTGCTCGGCGATCCCCAGGGTGGCCCGCGCGGTGTCCTTCACCCGCCACACGATCAGCAGCCGCACCACCAGCGGGGTGCCGGCCCGGTCGGTGACGTGCACCGGCTCGCTGCGCCAGTGCCGCAGCCGCACGTCCACCCGGCGACGGCGCAGCAGCGGGTTCACCCACAGCAGGCCGGTCCGCCGGACGGTGCCCCGGTAGCGGCCCCAGCGGGTCAGCACCCGGGTCTCGCCGCCGGGGTTGGTCAGCAGGCCCGCCAGCGCCACCAGCATCACCGCGCCGATCGCGCTGACCGCCGTGATCACCCGGTCGGTGACCTCCATCTGCCCGCTCGCCCGGACGGTGTCGCTGCGCACGTCCGGCAGGGCGGCCAGGTTCGGGATGACGCCCGCGCGGGTCAGCACCAGCACCACGCCGGTCGCGCCGAGCAGCAGCACCAGCAGCGGCAGCCACCCGGGTAGGGCGAACGCGCGCCGCTCGCGCAGCGACTGGTCGGCCCGCGGCGGGCGCCGGTGCGCGGCGGCCTCGCCCGCCGTCGGATGCGCCGACTCCCCGGCGCCGCGCTCCGCCCGCCGGCCGACCGCGCGCAGGCCGCCGCTCACCCCCGGCTCGGGGATCGGCTTCTCGGCGAAGGCCTTCGCGGGGACGGCCGCCTCGGGGAGGGCCAGGTCGGCGCGTGCCAGGTCGGGGACGGCGTTGTCGGCCGAGGTGACGGGGAGCTGCTGCGTGGCGGCTTCCAGTTCGTCCTCGGCCTGGGCGGCGGTCCTGATCAGCGGCTTGGTGACCGCCTTCGCCACCGCCTTGGTCAGTTGGGTCGCACCGGCGGGGAGCTCGGGTGCGGCGGGAGGCCAGGAGTTGGGTCGCGACGACGAGTCGCGGGTGACGTCCATGCACGGGTCCTAAGGGTCAGAGTGGCGCGCAACGGGCGGCCCGGATCTGACGGGCAGTGCCACGCTCAGGTTAGGTTGATAAGTCATCAAATGCGACATTTGGTCAGCGATGTGTCGATGCGTCGACTACCACCTCGACGGCGCGGCCCGCCCACTCCCACCTGCGGGAACGAGCGGGCCGAGGGTGCCGCGGAGCTCATCCGACGCCCCGTCAGCGACGCCGGGTACCACTCCCCCGGCCGAACACCCGGCGGGTCAACAGCCCCATCGCCGCCAGCATCAGCAGCACCCCGCAGGCCACCCCCCGCCAGCCGGTGGCCGCCTCCCGGTGGGCCGCCACCGCCGTGTCCGGCGGCGGCGCTGCCGGGGTGCGCGACCGCGCCTCGTCCGCCGCCTCCGCATCCCGGTACTGCCGGTCCGGATCGGCGGGCATCGCCGTCGCGGTGGTCTTCGGCTCGGACGGCATCTTCCCGGCGGCGACCGGCGATCCCGGGCCTGACGGAACGACAGAAGCCGAGGCAGAGGCGGCCACAGACCCGGCGGCGACCGGTGACAGCGACGTTGACGGTGACGTTGACGGGAGCGCGGAGCGGGGCGCACCGGGCGACGCCGAGGCCGCACCCACGACCGGCACCTGACCGGCGGCGGAGGGAGCGCCAGCGGACGGAGCCCTGCCGGCGGCGAGCGCGGAGGCAGCCGCCATCGTGGACGCCTCCGATGCCGAGGAGCCGGGCACGGGGGCCCCCGACGCGGCAGCGCCCGCGCTCGAACTCCCGGATGGCGAAGCACCCGTGGCCGAGCCGCCTGCCGACACTCCGACACCCGGACCGGCCGTGCTCGGGCCTCCGGACGGCGAGGCACCCGCGCCGGAGCTACCCACACCGGCGCCGCCCGCCGACCCGCCGGTGCCCTGACCGGCCGTGCTCGGGCTCCCGGTCGGCGAACCGTCTGCCGGAGCGCTGGCACCCGGCCCGCCCGGAGGTGCGATCGGTACCGCCGGTGCGGCGGCCGAGGCACTCGGGGCGGTCTGGGCCGACGGTGCGGCGGAGCCCGACGGGCTTGCGGCAGCACTGCTCTGACCCGGAGTCGGGCCGAACACCGGCGGCACCACGATCGGGAAGAGCCCCGGTGGCAGCGGCACCGGCGGGTCGAACACCGGCAGCGTCGAGCCGGACGGCGACGGCGCCGGAGCACCCGACGGCGAGCCGGACGGCAGGGCCGAGTCCGAGGGCATGGGCGAGACCGCTGTGGCGGACGGGCTACTTGACGCCACGTCGGCAGCCGAGGCCGAGGCCGAAGCTGAAGCCGACGGCGTACCCGGAAGCGCCCCACCGGCGCTCGCCGAGGCCGACCCGCTCGGCGTCCCGACCGCACTCGGCGAGGCAGCAGCCGAACTCGACCCCGACGCAGACCCAGACGCCGACGCAGACGGCGACGGCGACGCGGTCGGTGCCGGGGTGCCCGGCGCAGCCGCGACGCGGACGGGGACGGGGTCGCCCGGGGTGCCGTTGCCGGCGGGGTCGGTGGCGGTGGGGAGGAGCGTGAGGTCGCCGGGCGGGAGGTCGCGGGTGGCGGTGCAGCTCCAGGTGCCGTCGGCGGCGGTGAGCGCGCTGCACAGCGTGAACCGGGCGGCGTCGTTCTTGGCGGCGGCGGTGACGGTGACGGTGACGGTGGAGCCGGGTTCGGCGCGGCCGGCGAGCCGGGGACGCGCGGAGTGCAGGAGTTCGCCCGATGCGGGGGCGGTGAGGGTGGGTTTGTCGGGCGCGGTGGTGTCGATGGTGAGGCCGGCGGGCTTGCCGTCCACCCGGTTGCCGGCGCCGTCGACCGCGATCGGGGTGAGCTGGTAGCGGCCGTCGGGGAGGTTCTCGACGGGGAGGCAGGACCAGCTGCCGTCGGCGGCCACCGCGGTGGAGCAGAGTTCGCCGGGAGCGCGTCCGGGGGTGCTCGAGGTGACGGTGACCGTGACGGTGGAGCCGGGCTCGCCGAGGCCGGTGACCAGGAGCCCGGGGTCGTTGGTGTACGCGGGCAGGGTGAGCTGCGGGGCGGTGGGCGGCGCGGTCTTGACGGTCAGTCGGATCGGATCGCCGCGCAGCACCATGCCGCTGCGGGTGGTCTCCACCGGGACCAGGGTGTGCGCGCCCTCGCCGAGCGGGTGGTCGGGGCGGCAGGCCCAGGTGCCGTCGTTGCCGGCCCGGGCGGTGCACAGGGTGGCGTCGCCCTCCCGGACGGCGACGCTCGCCCCGGGGACGGCGCCCTCGCCCCGGAACTCGGGCCGGTTGTCGGCGGTGACGGTGCCGGGGACCGGCAGCGAGATCTCCGGCTGGGCGGCGCCGACCGAGAAGGAGACCTTCTGGTCGACGACCTGTCCGGAGTCGGCGAAGCCGCCGGAGCCGACGAGTTGGGCGCCGCCGCGGGCGAGCCGCAGCCGGGCCCAGGTCTCGCCGCCGGCCGCGCCGGACGGCACCTGCCACTCCAACGCGGCGGTGCTCGCGCCGGCGGGCACGTCGGTCTGCACCCGTTCCGCCGCGTCGAAGCGGCCGTTGTGGTCGAAGTCGATCCAGCCGGCCAGCACGGCCGCACCGGAGCCGGGGCTGACCGGCACGTCCAGGTGGTAGTAGCGGCCGACGGCGGCTTCGGTCGGGAAGCGCAGCGAGGGGTCGGCGCCCTGGTACTCGGTGCGGCCGGGCTGGAGCTGCGGTGGGGCGGGGTTGGACCAGGGGCTGCGCCGGCTCTGCCCGCCGTCGAGTTCCACGCTGGGGCCGACCGGTCCGGCGTCCGGCGGGGGCGGCGCCGGGGCGGGGGGCGGTCCGGGCAGCAGCGGCCGGCTGACGCTCTGGGTCAGGCCGGGCCGGTTGCGGGTGGCGGCGGGCACGGCGTCCTGGCCGAGGAACAGGTCGGAGACCAGGTGGGAGGCGTTGCCGTAGCCCTGCGGTGCGGTGCCCAGGCCCTCGTCGAGGGTGACGGTGTACGCCTGGCGCAGTGCGGCGGGGGCGGTGGTCGAGCCGCTCCGGGCGGTGGAGCGCTGCTCGACCCGGAAGGAGACGGTGGTGAAGGTACCGGCCAGTTCCAGCGTGCCGGTGCCGTCGGCGGAGCCGTCCTGGGTGCCGTCGCCGACGGGGGCGAGCTCGCCGGCGCCGACCGTCCAGCCGTTCCAGCCGGTGCGGCCGACCAGGGTGGGGGCGGACGGGCTGCCGCCGGTGACGGTCAGTCGGGTCGCGGTGCCGGTGCTGCCGTCCTTGCCGGTGGCCAGCCCCGCCAGGCCGCTGACGTGCAGTCGGGGGTTGCGCACCGGGCGGGTGAAGGTGAGCTGGAGGGTGCCGAGGGTGTGCCAGGAGCCGTCGGTGCCGGGGCGGCGCTCGGCGACCAGGAAGGTCTCCGCCGGGTCGCCGGGGCGGATGCCGTCCGTGTAGGCGCTGCCCCCGCCCGCGCGTTCGGCGAGCTTCCCGGGCGCGGTCGTGGCGGTGACCCCGGGTGCGGCGGCGAAGTCCAGCTGGATGCCCAGCCCGGAGGGCAGCACGGCGCGCCGCTCGGCGGACCAGCCGTCCGGGGTCTGCTGCCCGCCCGCGAGCGGGGTGTTCAGGCCCACCAGCAGGCCGGTGGCGATCAGTACGGCGCTGCCGCGGGGGAACTGTCGGCACATCCGGCTCTCCTCTCGGTGTCGTCCGCCACGTCGCGGTCGGGATGTCATTCCTGGCATTCATGACGATCCGACAAAAGGGAATCACGATCGGGTTTCGGTCATACCGCGACACCTGGCCATTCCGTCCGAACCACCCGATTGGTGGCCACTCCGCCGGCAGTATCCGGATACCCTCCCGATGCACCGCCAACTCACTCAAACACGCATCAACCGGGCAGCTCCTGACGGTTCTTGACCGTTCATCAGACTGCCATGTTCGAATTAGTGCGTTTATCAGTAGAGTCGGCGGGCGTGACGATTGATTCCGCTCTCGTCAAGGCCGGCTTCGCCGCCGTTGAGCCCCACGGCACCGAGGTCACCGCCTACTTCTACCGGCATCTGTTCGAACACCATCCGGCTGTCCGGCCGCTCTTCGCCGACCACCTCGACGAGCAGCAGGACCGGCTGTGGGCCGCCCTCCGCACCCTGGTCACCACGCTCGACGACACCGACGCCGTGGTCGCCGTGCTGCAGGGCCTGGGCCGCCGGCACGCCGGGTACGGCGCACTGCCCGACCACTTCCCGGCCGTCGGCGGCAGCCTGCTCGCCACCCTGGCGCACTACGCGGGCGACAGCTGGACCCCGGAGGTCGAAGCCGCCTGGACCGCCCTCTACGGCGTCATCACCGAGGTCATGAGCGGGTCGCTGACCGAAGCCGCCGCGGGCTGAGCTGCCCTGGTGGCCTTCGACCCCGCGGTCGTCCGCGACAGCTTCGCCGTCGTCGAGCGCCCCGCCGATCAACTGACCAGGTTCTTCTACGCCCACCTGTTCACCCCGAGCACTACCCCGCCGTGGGCGCCAGCCTGATCGCCGCACTCAAGCACTTCTCCGGCCACCACTGGTCACCCGAGATCGAGAAGGCCTGGGTGGAGGCGTACACCGTCATCTCCCAGGCGATGATCGACGCCGCCGCGGCCGTCCCCGCCGACACCCCGCGCTGGTGGAACGCCGAGGTGCTGGAGCGCCGCCGGGCCGCCCCCGACCTCGCGGTGCTCACCCTGCGGCCCGACCGGCCGTACCCGTTCACCGCCGGCCAGTACCTGACCGCCTGCTCCGACCGGCACGCCCAGGTCTGGCGGCCGTACTCGATCGCCTGCGCGCCGCGCCCCGACCACACCCTGGAGCTGCACGTCCGCCGGATCCCCGGCGGGCCGCTCTCCGGCGCGCTGGTCAACGACGTGGTGCCCGGCGAGCACGTCCGGCGGCCGGCCCGCCACCGTCTTCGTCGCCGCCCGACCTGGCCGCCGCCGTGACCGCCCAACTCCTCGACCAGCGCGCCGATCCCGCCCTCATCAAGCACGATCCGGCGACCGGCAGCTTCAACCGGAGCCGCCCGCTCACCCCCGCCGAGTGGTTCCTCGACGAACGCGACGTGCCCTGGATCAACCGCACCGAACTCGGCTGACCGGGCCGCGGGAACGACGAAGGCCCCGGGTGGGAACCGATGGCGTCCCGTGGAGTGGTGTAGCAGGGATCTTGGCGTAACCCCTGGTCATGAAGGATCCATCGCGTAACTCTCCGAGTAGGAAGGCTCGTTGAGTGAGAGGTGCGCGATGGCCTTGTCCCAGTCTGACCTACTCCGCCTCATGGAGTCACTGCGTTCGGCGGACGGAATCGAGTTGATCAGGGTCCTCGC